>JBBRQR010000052.1:0-12538 GCA_038226115.1 Sphingomonadales bacterium
CTGCGCGAAGGAGCGACGGCACAATACGGTTCCGATGCCATCGCCGGCGTCCTCAACTATGGCCTGCGCGACAACAAGACCGGGTTCGAAGCGGTCGCGCGTTACGGCCAGTATTACGATCACGGCGACGGTGCGTCGAAGCAGATTGCCGCCAATCTCGGCCTGTCGCTCGGCAGCCGCGGCTTCATCAACCTGACCGGCGAATATGACGACGAGGGCCAGACGAGCCGTGGCGCCACCCGCCCGATCGCCCTTGTTTTTGCCGCACAGAACCCGGCGCTGGCAACGCAGCTCCCGAATTACCCGGGGCCGGTTCAGATCTGGGGTTCGTCGCCGAGCCACGGCTGGAAGGCGGTGGTCAACGCCGCCTATGAAGTCACCGACAGCAGCAAGTTGTATTTCTTCGGCAACGCCGCGCAGTCGACGGGCAACGAAAGCTTCAACTATCGTTCACCGATCAGCGGCACGGCGGTCGATGTCACCGGCGTCACCCGCAACCTTGGCGCGAACGGCGCGCTCAGCCGCGTGTTCTATCTGACGCCTTGCCCCGCTACGGCGGCAGCGGCGGCGGGCGGTTGCGCTGCGGGTGGGTTCGTGTCGAACGGCAGCACCTACAGCCTTAAAACGCTCTATCCGGCCGGGTTCACCCCGCGTTTCGTCGGCAAGACGAAGGAGCTGATCGGGACCATCGGCTATAAGGGCAAGACCGAGAGCGATTTCTCGTATGACTTCTCGGCGACGACGAGCCGCAACTCGATTTCGCTGTCGATGTATAACTCGCTCAGCCCGACCTATGGTCCGGCGTCGCAGACGCGCTTTTACTTCGGCGACCTGATCCAGAAGGAAACCGACGCCAATATCGACCTCAGCAAGCCGTTCGATGTCGGCTTCGCCAGCCCGCTGACGGTCTCGGTCGGTGCCGAATATCGCCGGGAGGAATACACTTCGACCGTCGGCGACGTGCAGTCATACGGTGCCGGGCCGTTCACGGTTCCGCAGCGGTTGTACATCGATAACGGTAACGGCACGTACACGGCCAACGGGTCGAGCAGCGGCGCATCACCTGGGGCGAGCGGCTACGGCGGCGTCGATCCGGCGTCGGCAGGAACGCACTCGCAGTCGAGCTATGCGTTCTACGGTGATCTCGAAGCCGACATCGTCAAGAACCTCAGCGTCGGTGTTGCCGGTCGTTACGAGAACTATAACACGTTCGGCGGAGCGTTCGTTTATAAGGCGAATGCCAAATACGACTTTTCGGACAACTTCTCGGTCCGCGGCACCGTCGGCTCGGGCTTTCACGCCCCGTCGCCCGGCCAGTCGAACACCCAGATCCTGACGACCAACTTCGTCACCGGAAATCAGGTTCAGACCGGAACGTATCCGACATCGAGCCCGGTCGCGCAGTATTTCGGTGCTCGTCCGCTCACGTCGGAGAAGTCATACAACTACGGTATCGGCTTCATCGCCAAGCCGGTCCGCGCGGTCACGCTGACGGTCGATCTTTACAGCGTGTACGTGAAGAACCGCATCTTCATCACACAGAACTTCACCGTTACGCAGGCTGACATCAATGCCCGTCCGGCATTACTGACCGTCGGCGTCGGCGGCGCGGTCAACTACTTTACCAACGGCCTCAGCACGCTGACGCAGGGTATCGACTTCGTCGGGACGTATCGCACCGGCCTGTTCGAACCCGGCGACCTCAACCTGACGGCGGCGTACAACTACAACACGAGCCGCGTGACGCGCGCCAACGCCAATGTCATCAGCCCCGAACAGCGGCTCGGCATCTCGCACCTTGCGCCGAACCACCGCCTGATTCTGTCGGGGGTTTTGACCCACGGTCGCTTCGGCGTCACCGGGCGGGCCAACTTCTACGGTCCGTGGATCGACGCCGTCGATTACCCGACCTATGACGCTGCCGGTAAGCTGACCGGGCAGGAGTTCGGGGCGCGGGCAACGATCGATCTTGATGTCGGGTATGATATCTCGAAGAACTTCTCGGTCTCGGTTGGCGGCACCAACCTGCTCAACACCAAGCCCGACAAGATTGCCAACAGCCCGAACAACCGGGTGTTCCAGTCGACCGGCGGACTCTACGACGGCCAGATCTATCCGCGCAGCGGCGGGCCGTTCGGCATCAACGGCGGCTTCTGGTACGTTCGCGGCAAGGTCAAGATCTGATCCGCAACGAGGCGATTTCATGACGTGGGCGGGGCCCGGTATAACGCCGGTGCCCCGCTGGCGACAGCAGGGGGACCCACCATGCGCCATCTGTTGACCGCCGCCGCCCTCGTTGGCCTTGCCACTGCCGCGTCGGCGCAAGTTGTAAAATTTCCGAACACGCCGCCGGGGCTGATCCTGCAGGGGGCGAGTGTCGGGCCAACGTCGACATTGCTGTTCCTGTCGGGTCAGCTTGCCTCGCCGATCGATCCATCCAAGGCAGCGACTCCGGCGGCGATGGCGACGCTGACGATGGCCGATTTCGGCGATACCAGGACCCAGACGGTCAGCACGCTGACCAAGATCAAGGCCGCGCTAGCCGCCCACGGCTACACGATGGCCGATATCGTCAAGCTGACGGTGTTCGTCGCCGGTGACCCTGCGCACGGCGGCAAGATGGACTTTGCGGGAATGAACGAGGGGTTCAAGACTTTCTTCGGCACCACCGACAACCCGGCAACGGTCGCGCGCTCGACCGTGCAGGTTGCCGCGCTCGCCGGTCCAGCATACCTCGTCGAGATCGAGGCGACCGCTGCCAAGTGACCGGTTGCGCCAATCGCGCCGTCGGTTAACCTGGCGGCGAGCGGAACGGGGGGGCAGCGATGCGACAGGTCTGGCAAACAGGATTGGCGATTGGCTTGGCGCTCGTCGCCGCGCCAATAGCGGCGGCGGTTCCCGATCTGCCGACGATCCTGTCCTATCCGTTTATCGGCGAGCTGACGGCGGCGCGCGACGCCGACCGGATCGCGTGGGTTGGCAATACCAAGGGCATCAGGACGGTCTGGACCGCGGCCGGTCCGGGCTTCGTCCCGCGTGCGGTTCGCGTTGCGGGTGGCGACGACGGCGAGGAACTGACCGGGGTCGTCGTCGCTCCTGACGGCAAGCGCCTCGTCTGGGTGCGCGGCGGCGACCATGACGCGAATTGGGAGGAGAGCGGTCGCCAGCCCAACGCCGCTGGCGCGACCGACCAGCCTAAATTGATCCTGTGGACCGCGCTCGCCGCTGGCGGACCCGCCGTCGCGATCGGCGAAGGCGACGCCCCCGCGCTCGCCAATAATGGCCGCCTCGCCTTTGTCAGGAACGGCGAACTATGGGTTGGCGTCGCCACCAAGGACGGCGCGCACCGCGTCTATGACGAGGGCAAGGTCCGCGACCTCGCGTGGTCACCCGACGGCACCCGCCTCGCGTTCGTTTCGGGGCGCGGCGATCACAGTTTTGTCGGCGTCTATGCCGTGGCGGCGAAAACCGTAACGTGGACCGCGCCGTCGACCGGGCTCGATACCGACCCGGTCTGGTCGCCCGACGGTGCCCGCCTCGCCTTCACCCGCCGCTTCAACAACGGCGGCGCGCCCGAGCCGATGCGGGTCGACGTCGCACAGCCGTGGGCTATCGTCGTTGGCGATGCCGTAACCGGCGCGGGGCGCGTTGTCTGGTCGAGCCCGAAGACGCTCGTCGGCTCATACACCGGGGTTCCCGGCGGGGCGAGCCTGCGCTGGCTTGCGGGTGACAAACTTGTTTTCCGCGCTGAATTCGACGGCTGGGCGCATCTATACGCGCTGCCCGTGGCGGGCGGTGAGCCGGCGCTGCTGACGCCGGGAGATTTCATCGTCGAAAATATCGCGGTCGACCGGGGCGGTAATGCCGTGTTGTACACCGCCAACACCGGCGCGACCGCAGGCGACGACGACCGCCGCCATGTCTATCGCGTTGCCGCCGATGGCCGCGCACCGGTCGCGGTCACTTCGGGCGTCGGTCTCGAGTTTGCGCCGGTTGCGGTCGCGGGGCAGGTCGCGCTGATCTCGGTCACGGCGACACGTCCGGCGGGGCTGGCGATCGTTGGTGGCGGTGGCCAACGTCTGATCGACGCCGCGCCGACCTACCCACAAGCCGCCCTCGTCGTCCCGCAGCGCGTGACCTTCACTGCCGCTGATGGCACGTTGATCCACGGTCAGCTGTTCACGACTGGTGGTGGCGCGAAGAAGCCAGCGGTGATCTTCGTCCATGGCGGCCCGCCGCGGCAGATGCTCCTCGGCTGGTCGTACATGGATTATTACAGCAACGCCTATGCTGTGAATCAGGCGCTGGCCTTGCGCGGCTTTGTCGTCCTGTCGGTCAACTATCGCCTCGGCATCGGCTATGGTCGCGCGTTCCAGCACCCCGACAAGGGGGGGCCCGCCGGTGCGAGCGAGTATCTCGATGTCGTCGCCGGGGCAAAATATCTGCAGGCGCTGCCCGGGGTCGATCCGGCGCGGATCGGTATCTGGGGCGGGTCGTATGGCGGCTATTTGACCGGCCTCGCGCTCGCGCGGAACTCGGACATCTTCAAGGCCGGGGTCGATCTCCACGGCGTCCACGACTGGTCGCGGTTGCTCAGCGAGGAAGCGGCTCCGGCAAAGCGGTTCGAGCAGGGCGACTGGGCCGACTTCATGAAGGTCGCGTTCGCCAGTTCGCCCGACGCCGACATCGCGACGTGGCGCTCGCCGGTGCTGCTGATCCAGGGCGACGACGACCGCAACGTCCGCTTCAACCAGACGATCGATCTCGCCCGTCGCCTCGATGCGGCGAATGTGGCGTATGAGGAGCTTGTCCTGCCGAACGAGATTCACGGCTTCTTGCGCCATTCGAGCTGGCTGGCGGCGGACGCCGCGACGATCGATTTCCTGACGCGGACGCTGAAGCCGTAGGGAACACACCCGCGGGAGGACGGGACGGCGCTGACGCACTCTGGCGTCGCGCCACCCTTGCCGCTAAGCCCAGCCGCATGAAACGCACCACAGGGCACGACCGCGCCGTCACCGCGACATGGCATCCGGCGACACAGGCGGTTCGCGGCGGGACGCTGCGGTCGGACTTTGGCGAGACGAGCGAGGCGATCTTCCTCACCTCGGGCTACGCCTACGACAATGCCGAGGAAGCCGCCGCGCGCTTCCGGGGCGAGCGTCCGGGCATGACCTATTCGCGGTTGCAGAACCCGACGAACATGATGCTCGAGGAACGGCTGTGCCTGCTCGAAGGTGCGGAGGCGTGCCGCGTCACCGCGTCGGGCATGGCGGCGATGTCGACCGCGCTCCTCAGCCATTTGTCGGCGGGCGATCATCTTGTTGCCGGACGCGCACTGTTCGGGTCGTGCCGGGTGCTTGTCGACACCATCCTGCCGCGCTTCGGCATTCAGACGACGGTCGTCGACGGGCGCGATAATGACGCATGGGCGCGGGCGAGGCAGCCGAATACCAGGGCGTTCTTCCTCGAAACGCCGGCCAACCCGACGCTCGATCTCGTCGATATCGCCGCCGTCGCCGCCATCGGGCATGACGCCGGGGCACTTGTCGTTGTCGACAACGCGTTCGCCTCGCCGGTCCTGCAGCGCCCGTTCGACTTTGGCGCGGATGTCGTCGCGCATTCGGCGACGAAGCATATGGACGGGCAGGGGCGCGTCCTTGCTGGCGCGGTGCTCGGCAGCGAGAAATGGATTACCGAGACGTATCTCGCGATGGCGCGCCACACCGGGCCGGTGCTCAGCGCGTTCAATGCGTGGGTCGTGTTGAAAAGCCTCGAAACCATCGATCTCCGCGTCCGCCGCGCCAACGACAATGCCGCCGCCGTCGCCGCCGCGTTCGAACATCGCGTTCCGTGCCTGCTCTACCCCGGCCTTGCCAGCCACCCGCAGCACGACCTTGCGCTGCGCCAGATGAAGGGCGGCGGGACGATTATCGCGATATTCGTCGACGATCGGCGTCAAGCGCACGCCCTGCTCGACGCGCTCCAGCTGATCGACATTTCGAACAATATCGGCGACTCGCGCTCGCTGATGACCCACCCGGCATCGACCACCCACGCCAGTGTTCCCGTCGCCGTCCGCGAGGAAATGGGGATCACCGAGGGGATGCTGCGCCTGTCGGTCGGGCTCGAGGATTCGCGCGACCTCATCGCCGACCTCGATCAGGCGCTCGCGGCGGTCGGCCTGTGAAGGCGTTCTTCCCGTATGCGACGACGACGGCGGATATCACCGTCCGCGTCGCGCCGCGCTTCCTCGACGAACAATCGGACCCCGAGGGCGGCGAATGGGTGTGGAGCTATCATATCCGCGTCGAAAACGGATCGACCGACGACGTCCAGCTCCTCAGCCGTCACTGGATCATCACCGACGGCGACGGGCGGGTCGAACACGTCCGCGGGCCGGGGGTCGTCGGCGATCAGCCGGTGATCGTGCCGGGTGGGTCGTACGACTATGTCAGTGGTTGCCCGCTGCCGACGTCGTCGGGGACGATGACCGGTACGTTCACGATGGCGGCGCGCGAAGCCCTGTTCGATGTGGCGATCCCGTCGTTTTCGCTCGATATGCCCGATGCGCGGCGGGTGGTGAATTGACGCCGTGCCGCTCACTCCCCGCTCTCCGTTGCGCGGGGGGAAAGGGGGTTTCGCGGTGAAACGCACCCACTTGCCCCTGAACGCCCTGCGCGTCTTCGACGCCGCCGCGCGGCATCTGTCGTTCACCAAGGCCGCCGACGAGCTTGCGGTGACGCCGGCCGCCGTCGGTCAGCAGATCCGCGCGCTCGAGGATGTGCTCGGCACCGTCCTGTTCAAACGGATGACACGCAATCTTGAACTGACGCCCGAGGCGACGCGCGCGCTTCCAGCGTTGCGCGCCGGATTCCTCGAGCTCGAGGAATCGGTTCGCATCCTGCAGGACGCGCAGGGGTCGAAAGTGCTGACGATCGCCGCGCCGCGCGATTTCACCGCCAAATGGCTCGGGCCCCGGCTCGCGGCGTATGGCGCGGCCAACCCCGAAATGCGCTTTGCGGTCGAAACCGCCGACGGCGGCGTCGATTTCACCCAGGCCAACCTCGACCTCGCCGTGACCTATGGTCCGACCCCCGACGTCGAAGGCCTCCACGGCAAGCCGCTCGACGATGGCGCGATGTCCATCGTCGGCATTGCCGGGGCGGACGCGTCGCGGCGGATCGATCACCCCGGCAGCGGTTGGGAACCCGTCGACGGCGCGCGCATCGTGATGAGCGTCGCCGATGCCGGGCTTGCGCTCGATGCCGCCGCCGCCGGACTGGGGGTCGCGCGCGTTCCGGCGTTGATCGCGGCCAGCGCGGTGGCGACGCTGACGGTCACGCCCGCAGGAACGTCGGCGTCTGCTTACTGGCTGGTCGCGCCGACGCCGCAATGGCGGCAGGCGAAGGTTCGCGCGATCGTCGAGGCGCTTACGCGGTAAGGCGCTTCACTGTCCGAACCCAGCCTCGCCAGCGCGCGTCAGCGCCTCGCGCGCGGCGGCGAACAACGCACCCGCCTTGGCGCGGCATTCGGCATCCTCGCTCGCGGGGACGCTGTCGGCGACCACGCCGGCCCCCGCCTGAACGTGCATGACGCCGTCCTTGACCACGGCGGTCCGCAGCACGATGCAGCTGTCCATGCTGCCGTCGGGCGAGAAATAGCCGACGCCGCCGGCATATGGCCCGCGCTTTTCGGCCTCGAGGTTGTGGATCACCTCCATCGCGCGAACCTTGGGCGCGCCGCTGACGGTCCCGGCGGGGAACCCCGCGAGCAGTGCGTCGATCGCGTCGTGGTCGGGCGCGAGCGCGCCGCGCACGTTCGATACGATGTGCATGACATGGCTGTAGAATTCGACGCCGAAGCGGTCGGTGACGACGACGCTGCCCGGTGCCGCGACGCGCCCGACGTCGTTACGGCCAAGGTCGAGGAGCATCAGATGTTCGGCCAATTCCTTCGGGTCGGCGAGGAGTTCGGCACGCAGAACCGAATCCTCGACCGCGTCGCGGCCGCGCGGACGGGTTCCCGCGATCGGACGGATGGTGACGTCGCCGTCGCGGACGCGGACGAGGATTTCGGGGGAAGATCCGATCAGCGCGAAGCCGGGCAGGTCGAGGAAATACAGGAACGGCGACGGGTTGATCCGCCGCAGCGCGCGGTACAGATCGAACGGCGGCAGCGGGAAATCGACGGTGAAGCGCTGCGCCAGCACGACCTGAAAAATGTCCCCGGCGGAGATCATTTCCTGCGCGGCGACGACCATCGCTTCATAGTGCCCCGGCGGCAGGATCGGGGTCATCGCGCCGTCGGGTAGCGTCCCGGCGGCGCGCGCGGCGAGCGGCACCGGCTGGGCGAGGCGTGCCTCGGCGGCGTCGATCGCCTCGACCGCGCGGGCGTAGGCGTCGGCGGCGGCGCCGGGATAGACCGGCGCGACAAAGAACAGTTCATCCTTCAGCCGGTCGAACACCAGCACCAGCGTCGGGCGGACGAACAACAGATCGGGGATGCCGAGCGGGTCGACCTTGGGCTCGGGCAGGCGCTCGGCGAGGCGCGCGGTATCATAGCCCATCGTCCCGACAAGCGTCGCCAGCGCCGGGGGCAGCCCGGCGGGAACGTCCATCCGGCACGCGGCGACGAGGGCGCGAAGCTCGGCAAGTGTGCCCCCGGCGCACGGCACGAACGCCTCGCGGTCGGTGCGCCAGTGGCGATTGACCTCGCACGCCTCGCCGGTCGCGCGCCAGACGAGATCGGGATCGAGGCCGAGGAGCGAGTACCGCCCGCGAACCTGCCCGCCCTCAACCGATTCGAGCAGGAACGCGCCGCTGCCGGGCGTGCCGAGCTTGAGCATCGCCGACACCGGCGTTTCGGTATCGGCGACCGTCCGCCGCCACACCATCGCGCCGCGCCCAGCCGCCAGCGCTGCCGCGAAGTCGCCGGGCGGCGCGCTGGCCACCACTATTTTGCGGTGCCGGTGATCCGCGCAGTGGCGGCGGCGAGCGCGGCCGAGTTGCGCTGAACACCGACCGCGCGCTCGACGGCCTGGGCGAACGCCGCGCCGATCTCGTTCGGCGCGTCCTTGACGAACTGCGCGCGGGCGCTGTCGATCAGCGCGGGGGCGGCAGCAATGTCACCCGGAGTGACGGTGTCGACATGGACGACCCAAAAGCCCTGCGGCCCGGCAGCAAGCGTGCGGCTCGCCCCGGCAGGCAGCGTGACGAACAACTTGACCGGCGGCGGGATCTGCGCCGCCTGGTTGAGGTCGATCCGGCGACCACTCAGCGGATGGGCGGGCGGCAGGTTATGCGTGGCGACAACGCTGGCGAACGGCCGGTTCTTCGCGGTTTCGGCGACGATCGCGTCGGCCACCGCTTTCGCCGCTTTCAGCCGGGCATCGGCGGTATACGCGGCGACCACGCCGTCGCGGACGGTGGCGAGCGGCTGCACCGCGGGTGGGGTAACGTCACCAAGTTCGACGATGGCGAAATGGTCCTTGCCGATCGGCTGGAGCGTCGGCCCGTCGGAAGGGTCGGCGTCGAATGCCTTGGCGACGAGCGGCGCGGCGGCGGGCGCGATGACGAAGCCGGGGTCGGCGGGGACGTTGCCGGTACGGGTGACGCCGGGAACGGTGGCGATCGTCAGGTTGAACCGCTTGGCGACGTCGGCGAGGCTCGTTCGCCCCGACAGCGCGTCCTCGATCTTGCCGATGGTGTCGGACAGCAATGCGGTCGAGCGGTCGTCCTTGAGCTTGGCGGCAATTTCTCCGCGCGCGGCGTCGAAGCCGCGCGCGTGGGCCGGGGCGATGCCGGTAACGCTGACGACGTGCCAGCCGAACGGCGACTGGACCGGCGCGGTCGTCCGGCCCGTGGCAAGCGCGAAGGCGGCACCGGCAACCGCGGCATTGGTTGCGTCGGCGAATTTCGCCTTGGTCTGTTCGCCGATGTCGATGTCGGCGGCAGCGAACCCGGCCGCCTGTGTCGCCGCAGCGAAGGTCTGACCGCCCTTGACGGCAGCGGCGATCGCGGCGGCTTTGGCGGCATCGGGAACAACGACCTGAAGCAATTTGCGCGTCTCGGCCCCGGCATAGGTCGCGGCATTGGCGTCGAAATATTTGCGGATATCGGCGTCGGTCACCGCGACCCCGGCGCCAAGGCTCGCGCGGTCGATCAGCGCGTAGCGGAAGGCGCGGCGCTCGGGCAGGGTGAAGGCAGCGGTGTGCGCGGTGTAAAAGGTGGTCAGCGCGGCAGGTGTCGGCGCGGGCGGGGCGGGCATCGCGGCGGCGGGAACGATCGCGACTGCGCCGGTGCGCGCCTCGAGGAGCAGCGCGGCATAGGGCTCGGCCATGCCGCGCGGAACCGCCACAGCGGCGACGACGGGGGTGATGAGCTGTTTGCGGATTAGGTCGCTACGCAACCCGTCGCGCAGGTCGCGCTCGCTCAGCCGCTGCTCGGACAGAATGCGGCGGTACGTCGCCTGATCGAACTGGCCGCCGACGCGGAAGGCATCGACGCTGGCGATCTCGCCGTCGATCGCGCGCTCGCTGATGGCGATGCCGTTATCGCGGGCGAAGCGTTCGAGCGCGGTCGTCGCGATCAGTTCCTCATAAACCTCGCCGACCGCGCCCTGTCGCGCCGCCGTCCGCGCATCGAGCTTGGGATCCTGCTGGCGCGCGCGGCGCAGGGTGCGGTCGAACTCGCTAAGCAACTTGGCCTCGGAAATATCTTTGCCGCCGACTTTGGCGATGCCGCCGCCGCTCGTCAGGTCGCCGAACGACGTGTTGCCGACGCCCGAAATGGCGAAGGCGACGAGCACGAGCCCGAACAGCGCCAGCGCGAACCACGACGTCAGATATTTGCGGAACAGCGAGATCATGGTCGCGGGTCATACGCAGCGCGCCCGATGGGGGCAAGGGAGGGCTGCGGGGAAGGCGTGCCGAGGCTTGCGGGTGCGGGATACGGAACGGGAAACGTGCGGGGGGAGTGCGGAGAAAACGTCGGCACTTGTGCTTTTCGGCCATCCCCGCGAAGGCGGAGGACCATGACCTCGAACCTTTGATGTCATGGGTCCCCGTGTGTGCGGGGATGGCTATGAAGATAGGAAATCGCCTTTGTCGTCACGACCCAAACTGATCGTCGGCAACTGGAAGATGAACGGCACCGCCGCTTCGCTCGTTGAGATCGCCGCGATGGCAGCGGCGATGGCGACCGTCGCAGACCATGTCACCGTCGCCGTCTGCCCGCCCGCGACGCTGATCGACCGCGCCCGCGCCGTTGCCGGCGATCGGCTGCTGATCGGCGCGCAGGACGTCCACCCCGAGCCGAGCGGCGCCTTCACCGGCAGCATTTCGGCAGCGATGCTCGGCGACGCCGGGGCGACGCTCGTTATCGTCGGCCACAGCGAGCGCCGCGCCGACTGTCACGAAACCGACGCCGATGTCCGCGCCAAGGCCGAGGCAGCGCTCGCAGGCGGCCTGATGGCGATCGTCTGCGTTGGCGAGACGGCGGCACAGCGCGACGGCGGGACGACGCTAACCGTGATCGGCAGCCAGCTCGACGGTTCGCTACCGGGCAGCGCCGCCGATCTCGCCGTCGCTTACGAACCTGTCTGGGCAATCGGGTCGGGGCTGACCCCGACACTCGCGCAGGTTGGCGGCGTCCACGCCGCGATCCGCACGAACCTCGTCGCGCGCTACGGCGACGCGGGGGAGGACGTGGCGATCCTATACGGCGGCTCGGTCAAGCCGGGTAACGCTGCCGAGCTGCTGGCGGTGGACAATGTCGACGGCGCGCTGGTCGGCGGCGCGAGCCTGACGGCGGCGGATTTTCTGGCGATTGCGCGCGCGGCCTGACCCCCGCAAACGAAACGGGGCGGCTCGATGAGCCGCCCCGTCGTGTCGACCAGCGTTTTTTTAAGCGGCGACGCGCGTGGTGCGACGGCGGGCGGCGAGGCCGACGAGGCCGAAGCCCGCAATCATCATCGCCCATGACGCCGGCTCGGGGACGAACGACGACACGCTGAAGTTTTCACCCGTCGAATCCGAACCGTAGTTGCCCTGACGGTTGATGACGGTGCTGAGCACGTCACCCGCGTTCAGATAGGTGTTGCCCGAATAGGTGAACGTCGGGTTCGACAGGCTCAGCGAGCCGAAGCCGAAATACGTCGCCGGCGCCGCACCGATCTGCTGACGGAAAAACTCGTTTGTCCCGCTCGCGAAACGGTCCTGAACGTTGAACGTCGCGCTGAAGTGATACGCGCTCGATGTCGGCGCAGTGAAGGTGATGAACACGCTACCGTTCGCTGCGGTCGAACCTGGGTGCAGCAGCAAGCGGTCGGTCGGAACATCGACGCTGCCGTACTGGAACGAGGTCGTCGACGACTTGGTCGCGCCGGGAACGTCGAAGTTCGGCGCCGCCTGCAGGCAGATCGAGCCGCTGATGAAGCAGTTGGTGTTGGCGGCAAACAGCGTCCCCACGGTCGCAGCATCGTCGGCGCTGCCATAGGTGAAGTTGCCCGCACCCTGCGTGCCATTGAACGACGTGAA
>JBBRQR010000053.1:0-12479 GCA_038226115.1 Sphingomonadales bacterium
TCAAGGGCCTCGCGTCGGGTGACCTCGCCGATGCGTTCAATCCGGCGGCAAAGGCAGCGGTTCCGACCTATATCGCCAACCGCAACCGATTGCAGACCGAGGCGCTTGTCGCCGCCGTCCTGCTCGGCTTCGGCGGCGCGGTATGGGCCTATACCCGCCTTGCGCCGCAGTTTCGCGCGCGCAACCGCGTCGAACGCATCGTCATGGGCATTCTGGTGGTTGCCTCGCTGATCGCGGTGCTGACGACGTTTGGCATCGTCTTTTCGTTGCTGTTCGAGAGCCTGCGCTTTTTCAAGATGGTATCGCCATTCGAATTTCTGTTCGGGCTGCAATGGTCGCCGCAGACCGCCATTCGCGCCGATCAGGTTGGCAGCACCGGCGCGTTCGGCGCGGTGCCGCTATTCTGGGGAACGATCTTTATCGGCGCGATCATCGCGATGGCGGTGGCGATCCCGCTCGGGCTGATGAGTGCGATCTGGCTGACGCAATACGCCCCGCCGAAGTTGCGTAGTGTGCTGAAGCCGATCCTTGAGGTCCTCGCTGGCGTACCGACCGTCGTCTATGGCTTCTTCGCGGCGCTGACGGTGGCGCCGGCGCTGCGCGACTTCGCCTATGCCGTCGGCATTCCGGGCGCGAGTAGCGAAAGCGCGCTTGCTGCCGGCCTTGTGATGGGGGTGATGATCATTCCGTTCGTGTCGTCGATGGCCGACGATTCGATGGCGGCGGTGCCCCAGGCGATGCGCGACGGCAGCCTTGCGATGGGCGCCACCTCATCGGAGACGATCAAGAAGGTTCTTGTGCCTGCCGCGCTTCCCGGCATCGTCGGTGGCGTTCTCCTCGCGGTCAGCCGGGCGATCGGTGAGACGATGATCGTCGTCATGGCGGCCGGCCTCGCCGCGAACATGACGGCTAATCCCTTTGCCAGCGTGACGACGGTGACGACGCAGATCGTCACGCTGCTGACTGGCGACCAGGAATTCGATTCGGCCAAAACCCTGTCGGCCTTTGCGCTCGGGCTCGTCCTGTTCGTGGTGACGCTGATCCTCAACATCGTCGCGCTGCGCGTCGTCAAGAAATATCGCGAGGCATACGAGTAAGATGGCGTCGATCGCTTCCTCGCCGACCGCGTCGCATGGTCATGTCGTCAGGATTCCGACGGACTGGTCGAACCCGGAGATGTCACGGCGCATTCGCCGTCGCTACGCCGCCGAGCGACGCTTCCGCGCTATCGGCTTTGCTGCCGTCGCCGCGTCGGTGTCGTTTCTCGCGTTCCTGCTGATCAATATGCTGGTCCACGGTCTGCCCGGCTTTCTGCGAACCGAGATCAGGCTGACGATCCCCGTCGCGGTCGAAAAGCTCCATTTGACGCCTGACCAACTCAACGGCGCAGGCAAGGAGGCGGCGTTGTCGGCGGCTGACTTCAGCGGCGTCGTCACTGCCGCCGCCGTGACGCGATTTGGCGACGATGGGGCGAGTTTCGTGTCGGACACCGGCTGGACCGCGCTTCGCGAAGCCGTCACCGCAGAGCCGACGATCATCGGCAAAACGGTGACCTTATGGCTGCCCGCGGCGGGTAATCTCGACCTTGTTGCCAAGGGCAAGCCACCGTCGGCCGACGGCGACGCGTTCCGATCGGCCTATGCCAAGCTTCAGCATGACGGCCTTGTTCGCACACGGTTCAATACGAATTTCCTGACCGCCGCCGACTCGTCCGATCCGGTGTCGGTCGGCATCTGGGGGGCATTCAAGGGCTCGCTGCTGACGATGTTCGTGACGCTCATCCTCAGCTTCCCCATCGGTGTTCTGTCGGCGCTGTACCTCGAGGAATATGCGCCGCGGAACCGCTGGACCGACATGATCGAGGTCAGCATCAACAACCTCGCCGCCGTCCCCTCGATCATCTTCGGACTGCTCGGCTTGGCGGTGTTTCTCGGCACCTTCGATATGCCGCGATCGGCCCCGATCGTCGGCGGGCTGACGCTGGCGCTGATGACGATGCCGGTCATCGTCATCGCCGGGCGCAATGCGATCAAGGCGGTTGCGCCGTCGATCCGCGACGCCGCTCTCGGCATCGGCGCGTCGCCGATTCAGGTCGTCTTTCAGCACGTCCTGCCGCTCGCGCTGCCCGGCATTCTGACCGGCACGATCATCGGCATGGCGCGCGCCTTGGGGGAGACAGCGCCGCTGCTGCTCATCGGGATGCGCGCCTTTATCGGCGCACCGCCGACCGGCCTGACTGCTCCGGCGACGGTGCTGCCAATGCAGGTATTTCTGTGGTCGAACGAGGTCAACCGCAGCTTCGTCGAGAAGACGAGCGCGGCGATCATCGTCTTACTGCTGTTCCTGCTGATGATGAACGGCATCGCCATCTATCTCCGCAACCGTTTCGAGAGGCGCTGGTAGCCATGGACACCCAGACGACTGCGCCCCCGGCGGCAGCGACGGTCACGACCAAGATGACAGCGCGCGATGTCAGCGTCTTCTATGGCGCGAAGCAGGCGATCAAAAACGTGACGATCGACATCAGCCGCGAGAACGTCACCGCGTTCATCGGCCCGTCGGGGTGCGGCAAGTCGACCTTCTTGCGGTGCTTCAACCGGATGAACGACACCATCGCCAGCGCGCGCGTCGATGGCGAGATCAAGCTCGACGGGACCGACATCTACACGGGCGGCATGGACGTCGTACAACTCCGGGCCCGCGTCGGCATGGTGTTTCAGAAACCGAACCCGTTCCCGAAGTCGATCTACGACAATGTCGCCTACGGTCCGGCGATCCATGGACTGGCCCGCAGCAAGGCGGAGATGGACGGCATCGTCGAAGGCTCGCTGCGCCGCGCCGGACTATGGGACGAGGCGAAGGATCGGCTGCAGGAGAGCGGCACCGCAATGTCGGGCGGGCAGCAGCAGCGGCTGTGCATCGCCCGCGCGATCGCCGTCGACCCCGAGGTTATCCTGATGGACGAGCCGTGCTCGGCGCTCGATCCGATCGCGACGGCCAAGATCGAGGAGCTGATCGACGAACTGCGCGGCAAATACGCGATCGTCATCGTCACCCACAACATGCAGCAGGCGGCGCGGGTCAGCCAGAAAACCGCGTTCTTCCACCTCGGCACGATGGTCGAGTATGGCGACACCAAGACCATCTTTACCAACCCGACCGAGGCGCGGACGAAGGACTACATCACCGGTCGTTACGGCTAACCAGGACAAGGAGACAGGCCATGCCCGAACAGGGAGCCCACACCGTCAAGTCGTTCGACGACGAGATCAACGCGTTGCGCTCGCTCGTGACGCAAATGGGCGGGTTGTGCGAAGCGCAGATCAGCGGTGCGATCGATGCGCTGATAAACCGTGACCCCGACGGCGCGATGGCAGTGGTCCAGACCGATGCGCGGATCGACGCGCTCGAAGCCGAAGCCGAACGCCTCGCCATCACCATGATCGCGCTCCGCGCGCCGATGGCGCACGATCTGCGTGAGATCATCGCCGTCCTGAAAATCAGTTCGGTGCTCGAGCGGATCGGCGATTATGCGAAGAACATCGCTAAGCGCGCGTCGACGCTGACGTCGACCGCCCCGATCGAGCCGGTCGTCATCATTCCGCAGATGGCGCGCGTCGTCGTCGAGATGATCAGCGATGCGCTCGATGCGTTTGTCGACCGCGACGCCGCAAAAGCGGTCGCGGTGTGCCAGCGCGATGCGGTGGTCGATAATTTCTACAACAGTCTGTTCCGCTCGCTGCTGACGTTCATGATGGAAAACCCGCACCACATCACGCCGTCGGCGCATCTGTTGTTCATCGCCAAGAACCTCGAACGGATCGGCGATCACGCGACCAATGTCGCCGAAATGGTCTATTTTACCGCGACCGGCGAGCATTTCGGCGGTCGCACCAAGACCGACGACACCGCTTACGCCGTTTGACGAACTGTATCAGCATGAGTGACCGATGAGACCCAAAATCCTGCTCGTCGAAGACGACGCCAACCTCGTCGAGCTCGTCTCGTACAACCTCGACAAGGAGGGGTTCGATGTTATCCGGACGGGTGACGGCGAGGAAGCGTTGGTGCTCGCCGAGGAGGAAAAGCCCGACCTCGTCATCCTCGACTGGATGCTCGCCAACCTGTCGGGGATCGAGGTGTGTCGCCGCCTCCGCCGCGCGCCGGTCACCGCCAGTCTGCCGATCGTCATGCTCACCGCGCGCGCCGAGGAGGCCGACCGTATTCGCGGACTGGAAACCGGGGCCGACGACTACATTACCAAGCCGTTCAGTCCGCGCGAATTGATCGCCCGCATTCGTGCGGTCCTGCGCCGCCTGCGTCCAGCGCTGTCGGGAGGCAATCTCGACTATGCCGGGATCACGATGGACACCTCGGCCCATCGGGTGACGCGCGACGGCAATGCGATTGCCCTTGGCCCGACCGAATTCCGCCTGCTCCGTCATTTTCTCGAACATCCCGCGCGAGTGTTCAGCCGCGAACAACTGCTCGATGCGGTGTGGGGTCGCGACGTTTATGTTGAGCAGCGGACGGTCGACGTCCACATCAGGCGACTGCGCAAGGCGATTAATGGTGACACGCTGCCCGACGTCATTCGCACGGTGCGCTCGGCGGGCTATGCCCTCGATCTGGAAATGCCCGTCGATAAAGTGGCGTAAGCCGCGCGGCCGCCGGGCGACGACCATTCGTCGCCTTCCCCTCCCGGCGATGCCCCGCTAGAAGCCCGCGACACCATTCCGGGAACCTGCCGACCATGACCATCCGCTTCGACGACCGTGTTGCTATCGTTACCGGAGCGGGCGGCGGGTTGGGTCGGGCCTATGCGCTCGAACTCGCCGCACGCGGGGCCAAGGTCGTGGTCAACGACCTCGGCGGCGCGCGCGACGGATCGGGAAGCTCGATCGGTGCAGCGCAGCTCGTGGTCGACGAGATCATCGCTGCCGGTGGTGAGGCGATCGCCAACGGCGCAAGCGTAACCGACGCCGCCGCCGTCGAGAAGATGGTCGCTTTGGTCAAGGAGCGTTGGGGCCGGATCGACATTCTGATCAACAACGCCGGCATTCTGCGCGACCGGACCTTCGTCAAGATGAGCCTCGACGATTTCCGCCAGGTTATCGACGTTCACGTCATGGGGTCGGTCGTGTGCACCAAGGCGGTGTGGGAAACGATGCGCGAGGCCGGGTACGGTCGCATCCTGATGACGACATCGTCGACCGGGCTGTACGGCAACTTCGGGCAGGCGAATTATGGTGCGGCGAAGCTGGCGCTGGTCGGGCTGATGAAGACGCTTAGCCTCGAAGGGGCGAAATACGGGATCAAGGTCAACACGATCGCGCCCGTCGCGGCAACGCGGATGACCGAAGATCTGCTGCCGTCCGAACTGCTCGCCAAGATGGGCCCTGAAACGGTTGCCCCGGCGGCCCTGTTCCTCGTCAGCGACGATGCCCCGGCGAACGCGATCGTCAATGCCGGGGGCGGCGGGTTCGAGCGCGCCTACGTTACGCTGACCCGTGGCATCCACGTCGCGCCGCAGGACATGTCGCCCGAAACCGTCGCCGCCCGGTTCGCCGAGATCAGCGACCGCACCGGCGAAGTCGTCCCCGAAACCGGCGCGGCGCAGGGGGCGATGGCACTTGGGGGAATGTAGATCGCTGCGGTGAGTCTGTTTATTTGACCTTGCGATCGTGCAATTCTGATTCAGATGAGAACTGAAGCGTCTGCCGGTTATGCTCGGCATATGCAGATGTGGGGGAAGGCGATGACTGCTTTATTCAACCGTGTGGTGCTTTTTGCCGCGTGTTGCGCACCCGTGCCGGCCGCCGCGACGTTGGCGGACCCGACCCAGCTTGATGCGGTATCCGCTTATCAGAACACCAGTTATAACGACCCAGATGGTGTCGGCCCGCTCGGCAACGCCTATGGTTTCCATTACGGCGTGGGCGCGGTGACCTCGTCCCGAACGCGCGCAGTCGTGCCGCCGACCAATCCGCCGACCTTCGTCGCACAGCAGGTCGCCAGCGCCAGTGTCAGCATCGCCGGTTTCCCGTATCTCGAATTATCGGCGACCAACCCGACGAATATCGCCGGCAGTACCTATGCACACGCTGAGCTGAGCTATCAGTATCTGTTGACTGTCGCCAATACGCTTAATCTTACGCCTTTGCTGAATACGACCTTCGAAAACGTCGCTACGATCACCGGCATCAGCCATATTCACACCGAAGGGCTGTCGACCAGCCTGTCGCTGGTCGCGTCGGCCCCGGGCAACAATTCGTTCAATCCGATTACCGCCCGTTATGCCGATGGGAGCGACGATACCGCCTACATTCATGATTATGGCTTCACGCTTTATGCCCCCGGCGAGTTTGTTGGGACGACGACGGTTAACGGTGTCGATTTCCTCAACTACAAGGGAACACTGTCGCTCTATGCGACGGTATTCGGGGTCACCAACTCGCACACCATCATCGTTGACGGCCACCCGGAAACGGTAACGATCAACAATCATCCGGGTGCAACCGGCTTTGCGTCACTCGATCCGCTGATCAGCTTCAACTTAGCCTTCCTGACGCAGAACGGTCTGTCGGGCGGAACGGTGACCTTGAGCCAGGGCGTTGCCAACGCAAGCGGTCCGTCGGGCGCGCCCGAGCCGGGAAGCTGGGCTTTGCTACTCGTCGGTTTCGGCCTGACCGGGGCGATGGTTCGGCGCAAGGCGATCCATAAACACGCCTAAAGCCGCGGTCGTCGCTGCGCGTGAAGTGGCCCCAGTTGTCGCCGTGGGTCGGCGGCGACCCTCGCGCCGTGGATGATTGTCGTGGGAGGATTGGGGCAGCGTTGACCCGGGTGATGATGCGGCGTATTATTGTGCCAATACACTAGGGTTGGACCAATGATCGAACAACGCGATCTCGACGCCGCCGTCGGTGCGGGGATCATCGATACCGCCACCGCCACGCGACTGGTCGACTTTACCCGCGACTATCGTCGCGGCGTTGCGGGCCCCGACGAGGAGGCGTTTCGCCTGCTGACGGGGTTCAACGATATTTTCGTGACAATCGCGGTCGGGCTGTTGCTGTTTGCGCTCGGTACGCTTGGCGGGAGGATCGCACCTGCCCTCGGCGCGGCGCTCGTCGCGGCAGCAAGTTGGGGACTGGCCGAATATTTCACCCGCATCCGGCGGATGGCGTTGCCGAGTCTGGCGCTGTTGCTGGCGTTCGTCGCGAGCGTGTTTTTTGTAGGTGTTGCCGTATTCGGTGTCGGCACGGGCGATGATGCAAACACCGCCACCCGCGTCGGATTCGGCAGTGGCGGCAGCGCCAACGGGAGTCCCATCGGCCTTGCCCTCGCGGCGGCAATGTCCACTGCGGCCGCCTTTGCCCATTGGCGGCGTTTCCACGTTCCGATCACCGTCGCTGCTGGTGCCGCCGCCGTGGCCGGGCTTGTCCTCGCGCTTGTCAGTGCGATCGGGATCATCGCGCCAAACGTCTTGCTCGGTCTGGTTCTCATCGCTGGCCTGTGCATCTTCGCGCTGGCGATGCACTTCGACGCGCGCGACCGGGCGCGGGTCACGCGGTGGTCGGACGTCGCGTTCTGGCTGCATCTGCTCGCCGCGCCGATGATCGTCCATCCTGTGTTCGCGCTTGCGGGACTGCTCAAGGGATCACCGGCTCCCGGTGCGGCGGTTGCAGTAATCGTCGTCTATGGCGCACTGACGCTCGTTGCGCTGGCGATCGACCGGCGCGCGCTGCTCGTCTCGGCGCTCGCCTATGTCATCTATGCGATCCAGGCGCTCGTCTCGGCGGGCGGGGCGCTCGACATGTCGCTGGCGCTGACGGCGCTGGTCATCGGTGGCTTCCTCGTCCTGTTGTCGGCGGCGTGGCGGCCGATCCGGGCGCGGGTGATCGGTCTATTGCCGGCAGGGGTGACGATGCGGCTGCCGGTCGCCGCTTAGCTTTCGACGACTTTCATCAGTCGGCGCTCGATCGGCGCGAGGACGACGCGGAGATCGTGGCCACGCTTGAGGACCGCCCCCGCCTCGCCGATCAAGGCAAACATTCCCTGCTTCGCCCGCAGCGCCGGGACTTTGGTGACCTGCATTTCAGGGCGTTCGGCAGCGCGGCGGAAGGCGGAGAACGTCGCTGCGTCGCGCCCGAGTTCGACCGCATAATCGCGCCACAATCCAGCGGCGACCATCCGGCCATAGACGCCAAGGATCGCGTTCAATTCGGCGCGGTCGAATACCGTTTGCCGATCGGTGCGGACGGGCAGGGGGGTGACGTTGTCAGCGGACAAGCGGACGCCTCATCGTGTGGTTGCCTCGTGGAGCGCGGCAGCCCGTCGCTTGGGTCCGGCGACCGTTACGAACGCAGGGAGGGAGGTGCAACAGCACGCTGCTATCCTACTGCGGCCCGCGCGCCTGACCATCGAAGAAATTTGGTCGTGCGGTCGATCAGCCCTGGATCGTCCGCGACACAGGTTCGATGTCACCCGTGAGCGCGTCGAGGCGCGCGCGCAGGGTCTCGACCTCGCACCGCAGGATCTCAAGCTTCTGTGTCTCGGGGTCGTATCTCTGACTGCACGGCGTGCCATACGGCATGAATTTCTTGGCATAGGTATCGGCCTCGACGAGCGTCGGGCGCGCCGGAATGCCGACCATCGTTGCGCCGTCGGGGACGTCGCGGGTAACGACGGCGTTCGCGCCGATGCGCGCGCGTCGACCGACCGTAATCGGGCCGAGAACCTGCGCGCCTGAGCCGATGATGACGCCATAGTCTATTGTGGGATGGCGCTTGCCGGGAATGCCATTCGCCGGGTCGGTGCCGCCAAGTGTGACGCACTGGTAAATGGTCACGTCGTCGCCGATAATCGCCGTTTCGCCGATGACGACGAAGCCATGGTCGATGAAGAAGTTGCGCCCGATTTGCGCGCCGGGGTGAATATCGATCGCGGTCAGGAAGCGCCCGGTGTGATTCAGGACTCGCGCGAGGAGGAATAGCCGCACGCCGTAAAGCGCATGAGCGAGACGGTGGAACGCGAGCGCCCAGACGCCGGGATAGAGCAGCACCTCCCACCGCGATCGAGCGGCCGGGTCACGCGCTTTGACCGCGTCGAGATAGGTCAGCAATCCGCCCATGGCATCCTCCGGGTCAGCCCCGATCGTTCTTGAGCAACACTCATAAACCGCCGCGAAGCGAAGCGCCAGTGCGACAAGCCGCTGGAACGCGCTGCGCCGCCGCTGGTTGATGTAGCAGCCCCAAAACGGGCTCCCTGCGCGGCCCGCGCGGGAGATCATTGAGGAGGATATTATGACCAGCGAAGATCGTTCCGGAACACCTGCAGGCACTACCCGCAGCCCCGAATATAACGACGGCCTGACCGTTGAGGAGACGACGAACCGTTCCGGCTCGGCGGGCGCCCCTGCGGAATCTGTCGATCGATCCGTCGGCGACCCGGCCAGTGCCGATGAAATAACGCACGAGCAAACGAGTAATGTCACTGGCACCTTGATTTCGGCCGACAATGTCGTCGGTACCGCCGTCTACGACTCCGCCGGCGAACGGCTGGGAACGGTCGATACGATCATGGTCAACAAGCGGTCGGGCCAGGTCGCTTATGCCGTGATGTCGTTCGGCGGCTTCCTCGGAATTGGCGAGCGTTACCACCCGCTGCCGTGGAACGCGCTCAGCTATGATCAGGACAAGGGAGGGTATAACATCCGACACACCGCCGATGCGCTCCGCAAGGCCCCGCATTACAGCCGCGACGAAGTCGATTCGCTCGACTATTCGCGCAGCGGCGGAGCGATCGACAGTTATTACGGCGTCAATATCGGCGGAGCCAGCCATGGCGACGCGATCGGTTCGACCACCGGTGCCGGTGCCAGCGGCTTGTTTGCGAACTGACGCATCTGAACAGATGCAAGCGATGACGGCGGCGGCTCAGGTCGCCGCCGTCTTTGTGTCAGTCGGTCGTCGGCAGCGCCGCCAGCGATCGCCCGACAGCATGAACGACCGCCGCAATCCGCACCGCTGTCTGGATCGTATCGAGTGACATGCCGGCGGCGAGCAATATCTTTTCATGCGCATCAATGCACATGCCGCAGCCGTTGATCGCCGACACCGCGAGGCAGAACAACTCGAAGTCGGCCTTGTCGATGCCGGGCGCGCCGATGACGTTCATCCGCAGCTTGGCCGGGCGCGTCGCATATTCCTTGTTCGCGGCGAGGTGGAGGAAGCGGTAGTAGATATTGTTCATCGCCATGATCGCCGCCGCCGCCTTGGCCGCTGTCAGGGCGGCGTCGGAAACCTTGGCGCGCGCCTCCTCCTCCGCTGCCGCGATCAGGGGCGCGTATGATGTGGCGTGGGCGCAGGCGACGATGGTGCCGTACTTCTGCTGGTCGGTCAGCCCCTGCTCGGTCAGCAGCGACGACAGATTGAGCCGCAGATCCTTCGCATAATCAGGGAGGGTGCGGGCGAGGTCATTGAGGGTCATCTTAGCCTCCGTAAAGGACGCGGCCTAAGCCCGCGTATCGTCGGATGGGTCCGGCCACGGTCGTGGCCGTCCCGCCGCCCGGGCTTGCGCGAGTCCGCGCCGAGCTCACGAACGCAAGGGCGTTCGTTCGCTCGGCGTGGTCGCGCTACGCCGCTACGGGATGCAGCGTCGCTTCGCCGCCCTGCCAGTTGCACGGGCACAGCTCGTCGGTCTGGAGCGCGTCGAGGATGCGGAGCGTCTCGGCCGGGTTGCGCCCGACGTTGAGGCCGTTGACCGTGATGTGCTGGATGACATTTTCCGGATCGACGATGAACGTCGCGCGGAGGGCAACACCCGCATCCTTGTCGAGAATGCCGAGCGCGCGGGTCAGCTCATGCTTGTTGTCGGCGATCCACGGAAAGTCGCACGCGGCGAGGCGTGGGTCGGACTGGCGCCATGCGAAGTGAACAAAGTCGCTGTCGGTCGAGCCACCGACGAGGACGGCGTCGCGGTCGGCGAAGTCGCCCGCGAGATCGTTATAGCCGATGATCTCGGTCGGGCAGACGAAGGTGAAATCCTTCGGCCAGAAGAACAAGATTTTCCACTTGCCCGGTGCGTGGGTCGTGATGTCGACGGTCTCGCCGCCGGGGAGGGCGGCAATGCCCTGCTGGACCGAGAGGGTGAAGTTGGGCAGCTTGTCGCCGACGGTAAGCATTTCGAAATCTCCAGTTAGGTGCGGATTGGCAGATGGGCGCTCCATCGCTAATCGGCAAATTGATTATTCCGCCACGATTGATCGATTCCGCCGATGACGTTCCTGCCGACGCTCAAGCAGTTGCAATATCTCACCGCCCTCCATCAAACGGGGCATTTCGGGCGTGCCGCCGCTGCGACCTTCGTCACCCAGTCGACGCTGTCGGCGGGGTTGCGCGATCTTGAGGTGCTGCTCGGCGTGACGCTCGTCGAGCGCACCCGGCGCGTCGTCCGCTTCACACCGCTGGGGGAGCGGATCGCCGCCAAGGCCTATGTCGTCCTCCGCGAGGCCGACGACCTCGCCGATCTGGCGCGCGCTGCCGCCAAGCCGCTCGGCGGGGAACTTCGCCTTGGTGTCATCCCGACGATCGCGCCGTTCCTGTTGCCCAAGCTGCTGCCCGGCCTGCGCGCGGCCTACCCCGACCTCAAGCTGTTCCTGCGTGAGGAGCAGTCGGGGGCGGCGTGCGAGGCGTTGGCGCGGGGGCAGCTCGATGCGGTGTTGCTTGCGCTGCCGTGGGGGTGTGGCGATGTCGCGACGCGAAAGCTGTTCGATGATCCACTCTACCTCGCCTTCCACCCCGATGATCTCCCGCACCCCCCCGAAACCGTTCGCCCGGCGAGCATCGATCCGGCCCGGCTGCTCCTGCTTGAGGACGGGCACTGTCTGCGCGATCACGCCCTCGCCGCGTGCGGGCGACCCGATCTGCGCGCTGATGCGGCGATCTTGGGCACGTCGCTGCACACGCTTGTGCAGATGGTCGCCAACCGCCTGGGGCTCGCGCTGGTGCCGAAGATGGCGATCGACGCGGGCATCCTGTTCAACACGCCGGTCGTCGCACGCCCGGTCGCGGGCGACCATGCGAGCCGTGAAATCGCCCTCGCGTGGCGGGCGAGTTCGCCGCGGGCGGCAGAGTTCGAAATGCTGGGTGACGCATTGCTCGCGGCGGCGGGCGTAGTGGACAGCGCGAACGCCCCGGCTATGGTGCGCCAAACTTTGGGAGCCGCGTAATGAAAGCCGTCGTCTGTGTCGAACATGGCATGCCCGAAGCGCTCGTCTATCAGGACGTCCCGACGCCAGTTCCCGGCAAGGGGCAGATCCGGCTCAAGGTCGAAGCGGCGGGGGTCAATTTTCCCGACGCGCTGATCATCCGAAATCTCTATCAGTTCAAGCCGACGCTGCCATTCTCGCCGGGCGGCGAGGCGGCAGGGGTGATCGACGCGGTTGGCGAAGGGATAACCGACCTTGCCGTCGGTGA
>JBBRQR010000054.1:0-12459 GCA_038226115.1 Sphingomonadales bacterium
TGCTGATTACGCACGACACGACGCTCGCCGCGCGGTGCGGGCGGGTGATCGAGATGCGGGATGGGCGGATCGCATGATCCCCCTCCGCCTCGCGCTCCGCGAATTGCGCGGTGGCCTCAGCGGCTTGCGGCTGCTGGCGATCTGCCTCGTGCTCGGCGTCGCCGCGCTTGCCGGGGTCGGCAGCCTGAGCGCGGCGATCGACCATGGCCTTGCCGACAACGGCCAGACAATCCTTGGCGGCGACCTCGCCGCAACGCTGACCCAGCGGCAGGCGACCGCGCCAGAACGCGCCGCACTGGCGAGGCTTGGCACA
The DNA here is from genome assembly GCA_038226115.1 of Sphingomonadales bacterium. Lineage (GTDB taxonomy): Bacteria > Pseudomonadota > Alphaproteobacteria > Sphingomonadales > Sphingomonadaceae > Polymorphobacter_B. The sequence goes on from JBBRQR010000054.1 coordinate 314, forward strand.
GTGTCGGAGGTCGTCCGCCTCCGCGCGATGGTCGGCGACGGCGACGACCGGGTGCTCGCCGAGGTCAAGGCGGTCGACGGCGCCTACCCATTGTACGGTGGCCTGACGCTGACCGGCGGCGCGCGGCTGGAACCGGGATCGGTCGCCATCGCCCCGGCGCTCGCGGGTCGCGTCCGAAGCGGCCGCCTCGCCGTCGGCCAAGCGAGCTTCCGCGTCGCCGGGACCATCGCGACCGAACCCGACGCAACCGGCGACGGATTCTCATTCGGGCCCAAACTGCTGATGCGCGCGAGCGATCTCGCCGCGACCGGACTGATGGAACCCGGCAGCCTGTTCCGCGCCAGTTACCGGGTGAAGCTGCCGCTTGGGACCACGCCCGACATCGCCCTCCGCGTGCTCAAGGCGAGCGTTCCCGCCACCAGCTGGGCGCTTACCGACCGTCGCAACAGCGCGCCAGGAACGCGCCAGTTCATCGACCGGCTGGGCCAGTTCCTCACGCTCGTCGGGCTGACCGCGCTCGTCGTCGCCGGGGTCGGGGTCGGCAACGGCGTTACCGCGTACCTCGCCGCAAAGTCGACGACGATCGCCAGTCTGAAGGCGATGGGAGCGGGGTCGGCCACGATTTTCGCCAGCTACGGCCTCCAGATCGGCCTCGTCGCACTTGCCGCCGTCGTCGCCGGGGCTGGGCTTGGCGCGGCGGTGCCGTGGGTGATCGTCGCGGTTGCGGGCGACGCGCTCCCCGTGCCTCCGGCGCTCGGGGTTTATCCGCTACCGCTCGCCACCGCTGCCGCTTACGGGCTGCTGATCGCCGCCGGGTTCGCCGTCATCCCGCTCGTTCGCGCGCGCGACTTGCCCGCCGCACGCCTGCTCCGCGACACCGTCGAGCCGCCCCGCTGGCCGGGCGTCGGCGCGGTCGGGCTGGCGCTCGCGGCGGGGGCGGGAGTGAGCGCGCTCGCGGTCGGACAGGCCGACGATCCGATATTCGCCGCCGTCTTCATCGCCGCCGCGCTCGGGCTGCTCGGCGTGTTGACCGCGATCGCCGCTGCGATCGGCTGGCTCGCGGCCCGCGCGCCACGACCGCGCGGCGTGCTGGCGCGGCTCGCGCTCGCCAACCTCCACCGTCCCGGCGCGTTGACGCGGCAGCTTGTCGTCGCGCTCGGCCTCGGCCTGACGCTGTTCGCGTCGCTTGCGGTCATCGAGACCAACCTTGCGCGCCAGCTCGCCGACGCCGTCCCCGCCCGCGCGCCGAGTTTTTTCGCGATCGACATTCCGACCGACGGGCTTGCCGCCTTCACCCGCGACGTTCCCGCTGGCGCGACACTGCGGACGGTGCCGTCCCTGCGCGGGCCGGTGACGGCGGTCAACGGGGTGCCGGTCGCCCAACTGAAAGTGTCTGACGGGGCGTGGATCCTGCGCGGGGATCGGGGTCTGAGCTATGCCGCGGCCTTCCCCGAACACAACACGCTGACCGCCGGGAAGTGGTGGCCCGTCGACTATGCCGGACCGCCATTGGTGTCGATCGATCAGGATGCGGCGACCGCGCTCGGCCTGCACATCGGCGACACGCTGACGATCGGCGTCCTCGGCGTCGACATCACCGCGCGGATCGCGAGCTTCCGCAAGATCGACTGGCGCTCGTTCGGCTTCAACTTCGCGATCCTGTTCGCCCCCGGCACCCTCGAAGGCGCACCGCACAGCTGGATGGCGACCGTCGCGCTCGCGCCCACGCAAGAGCGCCCCTTTGCCGCCGCCATCGCGCGCGACCTGCCGACGACCTCGCTCGTCCGCGTCAAGGACGTCATCGGTCAGGTTGCGGCGCTGTTCGGGCAGCTGGCGACGGCGGTCCGCGCGGCGGCGGGGGTGACCGTCGCCGCCGGGATTGCTGTGCTGATCGGCGCGCTCGCCGCGAGCAGGCGCGCGCGCACTTACGACGCGGTGCTGCTCAAGGTTCTCGGCGCCACGAGGCTTCAGGTCGCGGCGGCGACCTTGCTCGAATACGGAGTGCTCGCGCTGATCGTGGCGGGGTTGGCGCTCGGCATCGGCACGGCGGCGGGCTGGTATGTCGTCACGCGGACGCTCGCGCTCGAATGGGCCCCGGCGTGGGGGCCGGTTGTCGCTACGGTCGGCGTCGGCGCGGCGGTAACGGTGCTGCTCGGGCTGGCGGGGTCGTGGGCGGCGCTGTCGGCGCGCCCGAATGCGGTGCTGCGGACATTGTAGGTGTCCCAAAATCCGTGCTGTCCTACACGCACATAATCTGTCTAGCCTCGGCAAGATGACGACCCATGCGCCCCGCTTTAACCGCACCGGCACGAAGCCCGCTCGGGGCGGTACCCGGCGGGGGGTGGCGTGCCGCTACTTTCGTCAACTTTGGAATAATGTTGCGCGAATCGGATGCGACGACTCGCGCGCCGCACCGCTTGTAAGTCGCGTGGCAAAAGCCGATATTGCTTGTTGTACCGGCGGCTTGTCGCCGGGTGCATGGAGACCATGATGGCCAACCAGTTCGACCCCCGCGCTACGCCCCCGTCGGGATACGCCGGTTCGGTCGCCGCCCCGGCGGTGTTCGATGCCGGGCTGCGGAGCTATATGCTGTCCGTTTACAATTACATGGCGAGCGGCGTCCTGCTCACCGGCGTCGTCGCGCTGGCGATGTTCCAATCGGGCCTCGTCGCCAACCTGTTCAACGAGGTCGGCAAGCCGTCGCTCCTCGGCTGGATCGCGATGCTCGCCCCGCTCGGGGTCGTCATCACGATGAGCATGGCGGTCAATCGCCTGTCCGAATTCAGCCTCAAGGCCTTGTTCTGGGGCTATGCCGCGATCATGGGGGTGTCGCTGTCGACGATCTTCCTCCGCTACACCGGCGGCTCGATCGCGGCGACGTTCCTCGCCACCTCGGCATCGTTCGCATCGCTCAGCCTGTACGGTTACACGACCAAGCGCGACCTGTCGGGCTTCGGCAAGTTCCTGATGATGGGCCTCGTCGGGTTGATCGTCGCGTCGCTGATCAATGCGTTCTTCCCGTCGTCGGCGGGGTCGCTGATGATCTCGTTCGTCGGCGTCCTCCTGTTTGCCGCACTGACGGTGTACGACACGCAGAAGATCAAGAACATGTACGACTATGTTGCCGGGACCGACATGGCGGGCAAGTCGATCGTGATGGGCGCGCTGACGCTGTATCTCGACTTCATCAACCTGTTCCTGTTCCTCCTTCGCTTCATGGGCGGCAATCGCAACTAGGCCCATCGGGCCGTCGACCAAGGGGCCTCGCCGGTAACGGCGGGGCCTTTTGTTTTTAAGGGGTTACGCATGGAAATCGCGTTCATCGGCCTCGGCCACATGGGGTCGGGGATGGCGGCGAACCTCGCCAAAGCGGGCCATGCCGTTCGCGCCTTCGACCTCGATGCCGGGGCGGTGGCCCGCGCGGTCGGGGCCGGGTGCACGGCCACGACAGGTGTCGCCGATGCCGTCGCCGGAGCGGCGGCGGTCGTTACGATGCTCCCCGCCGGTCACCACGTCCGCGCCGTCTATGCCGACGTCTTCGCCGCTGCCGCGACCGACACGCTGCTGATCGACGCGTCGACGATCGACGTCGCTACCGCGCAAGGTGTCGCGGCCGATGCCGCGGCGCGCGGATTGAACATGGTCGACGCGCCGGTGTCGGGCGGGACGACGGCGGCGGATGCGGGGACGCTCACCTTCATGGTCGGCGGCACGCCCGACGCCTTTGCCGCCGCGCAGCCGATCCTGTCGGTCATGGGCAAGGCGGTGATCCACGCCGGAGCGGCGGGGATGGGGCAGGCGGCGAAGCTGTGCAACAATATGCTGCTGGGCATCCACATGGCGGGGACGTGCGAGGCGTTCGTGCTGGCGCAGCGCCTCGGCCTCGACGCGCAGACGTTCTTCGATATCAGCAGTAAGGCGTCGGGGCAGAACTGGTCGATGACGAGCTACTGCCCCGTCCCCGGGCCGGTCCCGAGCGCGCCGTCGAACCGTGACTATGCGGGGGGCTTTGCCAGCGCGCTGATGCTAAAGGACCTCAAACTCGCGCTGGCAGCGGCGAACGACAGCGGCACGCCGGTGGCGATGGGAGCGGCGGCGGAGAGCCTGTACGCGCTGTTCGCTGGATTGGGCGGGGCGGGAACCGATTTCTCCGGGCTGATCAAGCTGATCGACGGGAGCTGGCGGAATTAACCGACCGCATCCTCGACCCAGTCGAGCCGGTCCTGCCCAAACCACATCTCGCCATCGACGAAGAACGTCGGCGCGCCGAACACTCCGCGCGCGATGGCCGCGTCGGTCGTCGCACGCAGCGCGTCCTTGACCGGCTGGCTCTCCGCGCGCTCGAGCGTGGCTGCCGCGTCGAACCCGGCGTTGGTCAGCATCGCGGCGACCTCGTCCGCCTCGCCCATATTGCGCGGGAAATGCCACATCGCGTCGAACGCGAAATCCATGAAGCGGCCATAGCCGGGATCGCCGCGCAACGCCGTCGCCAGCCGCATCATAACCGTCGTGTTGACTGGAAAATGCGGGTTGAACGCCATCGGCACGCCGTGGCGCGCGGCAAAGCGGGCGAAGTCGATGCCGGTGTAAACCCGCTTGGCCGGGACCGCGACCGGCGAGGCGTTGCCGGTCGCCTTGAACACCGCGCCGAGCAGCATTGGGATCGGGTCGAGCACCGCGCCGGTGCGCGCGACAACGCCCTTCAGGCGACAATGCGCGATATAGCTCGCGGGTGAACCGAAGTCGTAGAAGAACTCGATGGTCTTGGGCATTAGAACGTCTCCGTCCACGGGCGCAGGTCGAGTTCGTGGGTCCATGCGTCGCGCGGCTGCGAATGGAGGAACCAGTAGGTGTCGGCGATATGTTCGGGCGACAGGATGCCGTCGGCGGCCTTGGCGGCGTAGTGTTCAGGGAACTGCGTGCGGATGAAATCGGTGTCGATCGCGCCGTCGACGACGACATGCGCGACGTGAACCCCGAGCGGCCCTAGTTCGCGCGCCATGCTTTGCGCGAGCGCTCGTAGCGCGTGTTTGGCCCCGGCGAAGGCGGCGAAGTTCGCGCTGCCGCGCAGGCTCGCGGTGGCTCCGGTAAAGACGATCTTGCCGACCCCGCGCGAGACCATGACGCGTGCCGCCTCACGCCCGGTGAGGAATCCGCCCAGCGCTGCCAACTCCCAGATCTTGCGGTACTTGCGCGCCGTCTCGTCGCGGATGGGGGATGGGACGTTCGCCCCGACGTTGAACACCGCGACCGCGATCGGGCCAACGTCAGCCTCGACGCGATCGAACAGCGCCACCATCGCGTCTTCGTCGCGGGCATCGGTCGCCATGGCGATGGCACGGCCGCCTTCGGCCTCGATCTGCGCGACGAGGGGTTCGAGGGCGGCGGCGGTGCGGCGGACGACGACGGCGGTCATGCCTTCGCGGGCAAAGCGCCGGGCGATCGCCCCGCCGGTCGCGTCACCCGCTCCGACGACGAGGGCGACGTGGTTCATTTCGGCATCTCCATGATCAGGCACGACGACGTCCCGTGTGCTAGGATCTTGCCCGCCGCATCCGTCAGCGTGCCGCGCACCGTCGCGATGCGCCGCCCGGCGTTGATGACCTCGCCGCGCGCGGTCACCGGCCCTGTCGCCGTCGTGATCGCGCGGACATAAGAGATATTGATGTCGATCGAGGTGTACCCCATCCCCGCCGCCAGCGTGGTGTGGACGGCGCACCCCATACAGCTGTCGAGAAGCGTCGCCGCATAACCGCCGTGGACGGTGCCAAGCGGATTGTAATGCTCGGGGCCGGGGCTGCCCTCGAAGGTGACAGTTCCGGGGTCAGCGGCAATGCCGCGCATGTTCATCACCCGTCCGATCGGCGCGCCGGGAAGGGTGCCGCCGACCATCGCGCGCATCAGGTCCAGCCCGGTCATTGTCGCGACCGCTTCGCGCGAAAGGGGGGCACGCTCGCTTGATGCCGTCATGCGGTGCTCTCCAGTCGTGAATATGCGTCGTCGAGGGTCGCGCGCATGGTGGCCAGCCGCTCGGGTCCGAGGCGAGTGGCAACTGTCGACTGCGCGGCTTCCCACGCCGGACGCGCGGCATGGACTCGATTCCGCCCGGCGTCGGTTAGGCGGATCGCCCTGGCGCGGCGGTCGTCGGTGTCGGCTTCGATTGTGAGTAATCCGGCGGCAGCGAGTGGCTTCAGCAGGCGCGACAGTGTCGAGGCATCACTCGACAGCCGTGTTGCGAGGGCGGCGACGCCGATCGGCACGCTCCGTCGCAGATGAGCAAGAATGCCGAATTGCCCGATCGTCAGAAGGTGCGGGGCGAGCGCGTCATCATAAATCGCCGTCACCCGCCGCGCGAAGCGGCGTGCGATCATGGCGGTGCAGGGAGCTTGCATCCACGAAATCTAAGATGACTGTAATTGCAAGTAAAGCTGCGCCGGCATGTTTTTGAGCGCCGCAAAACGTCGCTTAAATTGCGGTTATTCCCTAGCTGTCATGCACGCCTTTACCGGGATGGCAGCGAAGGATCACATCGCCGCGCTTAACCCCCCAAAGTCGCGTGCAGCATCGCGACGCTTCGGCTCCACGCAAGGTCGGCGGCGTCCTTATTGTACCGCTCGGCGGAGGTGTCATTGTTGAAGGCGTGGTTGACGCCGGGGTAGACGAACGCCTCGTACTTGACGTGCGCTGCCTTCAGTTCGGCCTCATATGCCGGAATACCGGCACCGATCCGTTCATCGAGACCGGCATAATGGAGCAGCATCCGCGCCTTGATTGCCGGAACCAGTGCCACCGGCGGTTGTGGCCCGTAATAGGCGACCCCGGCGCGCAGGCGCTGCCCGGCGGCGCACGCGACGGCGTTGACCATGCCGCCGCCCCAGCAGAAACCGATGGCACCGACCCGGGCGTTGGCGCCTTTGACGGTGCCAAGATGTTCGACGGTGGCGACGCCGTCGGCAACCGTCGCGTCGCGCCCAAGCTTGCCGATCATGTCGCGCGCGCGGTCTTCGTCGGCGGGAGTGCCGCCGTCGGGCGACAGGAAATCGGGAGCGAGGACGATGAAGCCCTCCAGCGCGAGCCGCCGCGAGACGTCGCGGGTGTGCTCGTTCAGGCCGCGATTTTCATGAACCAGCATGACGGCGCCAAGGCTGATCTTGTCGCTCACTGCCGGGCGGACGAGATAGCCGCTGAGATGATGGACAGTCCCGCCGGGCCATTTGACCGTTTCGGCGATAACGCGCTTGTCGTCAGCAGCGATAATCGCTGCGGCGCTCGGCGATGCGGCGATGAGCGGCAGCACCATGCTTGCCGCCGCGCTACCACCCGCCAGACGTGCGAGCCCCGCCATCAGATCGCGCCGGTCCATCGCGTCGTGCGTGAAGCGGTCGTACAGGTCGATCATCGCCTGGGTTACCAGCGGGCGGGTGGTCGGCATCGGGCGGCTCCCTCGAATGTCGCGACGATTATGCCCGACCGCCGCTCGATGCGAAATGGCTTAATTGCGGACCCGCCAAACGCCCCCCGATCAGGCAATCACCCGCCGTCCGCGCCGCGCGGCGCCGACGAGGCCGAACCCGGTAATCAACATCGCCCATGATTCCGGCTCGGGTGTCGCCGACGTCAGGGTCGGCAGCGGGTCGGTCGAGAACGACCCCGTCGTCGTCGTTGCGAATGAGCGGAGCGCCTGAAACGACCCAGCGTTGAGTCCGTTCGTGATCGACGACAGGCTGATCGACAGATCCTGCGCGGTCGTGTGCGAAAAATCGATGAAATCGGAGGTATAGGTAATCGTCTCGCCGGCGACCGAAGTCGATGCGGTCGCACTGCCCGATGTCGCGCCGTTCTGGCCGGCGATGGTGCCCCCGGTGAAGGTCGCCGACAGCAGATTGGACCCCGTATGATAGACGACGCGGTTGACGGTGATGTCGCCCGCCCCGGTGTAGATGAATGCAAATGTCCCCGACACGATCGGCTGGTACACGAAACTACCGGCCGTCTGGGCGACCGATCCATTGGTCGCTGTAGCGTCAAAGCGGTACGACGCGTCAAGCTGCCCGAGCGCGTACAGGACCGGGTTGAGGAAGGTGAACTTCGACGCGACGGCACCGACAGTCGTGCTCGTCGGCGTCGCAATGGTGAAGAAGCGCCCGCCAGCGGTGGCGATGGCGGATGCCCGGCTGGCGGCGATTTGCGTCGGTGTGCCGACCGACGAATAGGTCGTCCCTGACCGCAGCCAGTACATATTAGCCCCGCCAACGCCCGAATAATTCGCAAAGGCGGTGATGTCAGCCGATGCCGGTGTAGCGGCGGTGGCAGCGATAGCGGCGGTGGCCGTTAGCAAGATGAAGCGCGTCATGGTCGTTCTCCCGGCCCGACCGGCAACGGGACGTGCCCCGGTCATCAAGGGTAACGGCGCGCGCGCTGCAGAGTTAATGGCGCGCGATAGCGATGACGCACTTTTTTACGGAAGACTGTTGCACCCTATCGCGCACCGAGTTGCACGCATCGTGCAACTCGGTGCGCGCGATGTTGCACCTTATTGCATACGATCGAGCCCCCTAGGGCAGCCGACATGACGCGACCGTTGTGTCGCCGGGGAGTAAATGACGATGAAATTCAACATCTGGAGCGGTGCCGCATTGACGGTCCTCATTCTGGCCGCCGCTCCCGCCACCGCGCGTAGGGGACTGTTTACCCTGTCCGCGACGATCACGAGCGGGAGCGATAACGGCAACGACCTCGTTTACACCGACTATATCAACGGCCATCTGACCGAGCATTTTGCCCCCAGCACGATCTTCGGCACACCGGGTTTTCTAACCGGCAAAGCGGTGTCGTTCAGCTTCCTCTATGACACCAACGCCGCGACCCTGCCGGTCGTTTCCGGCGGCGTATTCGACGATCTGACGGGCGATTGGGGACTGGCAATCGACCCGGTCGTCACCCTTGGCGGGGTCACCCAGCACGTCATCCTCGAGACAATCGGGTCGGGCGCGAACTACACCGTTTCTCCGGTCACCACATTCGGCTTGATCAACGCTGCGCCCGACGGCGTCACCGGCAATTTTGTTAGTGGCACCGTACTCAACACCTTATACGCTGCCTACACCTATAATACGCTTAGCTTTGCGGCAGATCTTCCGTCTACCTTCCTGTCGACTGATGCGCTGCTCCCCGGCGCGCTGCCGACGATCGACCATGGCTTCGCCAGCAGTGCAGCGACTGGAACCGGCAGTTTCCTGTTCACGTTCCAGCGATGCCTGTTCAGCTGTTCGTATAAGGCAGCACAGGCCAATTTCGCGGTCGACCACGTTACCTTCGCCGATGTGCCCGAACCGGCGACATGGGCGATGCTGGTGATAGGTTTCGGCGCAACCGGCTTGATGAGCCGCCGCCGCGCGACGACCGTGGTTGCCGCGTAAAGCCCTTTCCGCGCGGCGTTGTTGCCCTCCCCCGCGCGGGGAGACCCTAGCCCCGCGCGGGGCTGACCGCCTAAGCGTCGACCAGCGGCTCGCCTGCGTCCGTCGCCGGTGCGTCCGGCATCACGTCGCCGACTAAGGCTGTACCCTTCTTCACCCGCTTCGGCTTCGGCGCGGCCTTGATGATCTCGAACGCCAGGGCATCGTCCTTGACGTGGACGTTGACCTCGCCGCCGCGAACCAATTTGCCGAACAACAGTTCCTCGGCGAGCGGCTGCTTGATCTTTTCCTGGATCAGCCGCGCCATCGGGCGCGCGCCCATCGTCTTGTCGTAACCGCGCGCGATCAACCACGCCTTCGCTGGTTCATCAAGGCTGATGTGCACCTCGCGCTCCTGGAGCTGGAGTTCGAGCTGCAACACGAACTTGTCGATGACGCGCATGATGACCGATGGCGGCAGGCTTTCGAACGGGACGACGGCGTCGAGGCGGTTGCGGAACTCGGGCGTGAACATCCGCTTGATCGCCTCCTCGTCCTCGCCTTCGCGGCTGCCCGCCCCGAAGCCAAGCCCTTCGCGCGCCATGTCGGCCGCCCCGGCGTTTGTCGTCATGATCAGGATCGTGTTTCTGAAATCGACGGTCTTGCCGTGGTGGTCGGTCAGCTTGCCGTTATCCATCACCTGCAACAGGATGTTGAACAGGTCGGGATGCGCCTTCTCGATCTCGTCGAGCAGCAGAACGCCGTGCGGGTTCTGGTCGACCGCGTCGGTCAGCAAGCCGCCTTGATCGAAACCCACATAGCCGGGAGGCGCACCGATCAGGCGGCTGACCGAGTGGCGCTCCATATATTCGCTCATGTCGAAACGCGTCAGCGGAATGCCGAGGATCGCGGCGAGCTGTTTCGCGACCTCGGTCTTGCCGACGCCGGTCGGGCCGCTGAACAGATAGTTGCCGATCGGCTTGTTCGGCTCGCGCAGGCCCGCGCGGCTAAGCTTGATCGCCGACGACACGCGCTCGATCGCCTTGTCCTGGCCGAAGACGACGCGCTTGAGGTCGGCGTCGAGCGTGCCCAAAGCCTTCTTGTCGTCGACCGACACCGACTTCGGTGGGATCCGCGCCATCGTCGCGATGACCGCCTCGATCTCCTTGACGCCGATAACCTTCTTGCGCTTGGCGAGCGGCACCAGCATCTGCGACGCGCCGCTCTCGTCGATCACGTCGATCGCCTTGTCGGGCAGCTTGCGGTCGTTGATGTAACGGGCCGACAGCTCGACCGCCGCCTTGATCGCCTCCGGTGTATACTTGAGCTGGTGATGCTTTTCGTAGCTCGAGCGCAGGCCCATCAGGATCTTGATTGCATCCTCGACCGTCGGCTCGTTGACGTCGATCTTCTGGAACCGCCGCAGCAACGCGCGGTCCTTTTCGAAGTGGTTGCGGAACTCCTTGTACGTTGTCGAGCCGATGCAGCGGATCGCGCCGCTGCTGAGTGCGGGCTTGAGCAGGTTTGACGCATCCATCGCGCCGCCGCTCGTCGCGCCTGCGCCGATGACGGTGTGGATCTCATCGATGAACAGAACTGCGTGTGGCAGCTTCTCGAGTTCGTTGACGACGTTCTTCAGCCGCTCCTCGAAGTCGCCGCGATAGCGTGTGCCCGCAAGCAGCGCGCCCATGTCGAGGCTGTAAATTACGGCAGGCTTGAGCACGTCGGGGACGTCGCCCTCGATGATCTTGCGCGCCAGACCCTCGGCAATCGCGGTCTTCCCGACGCCGGGCTCGCCGACGTACAGCGGGTTGTTCTTGCTGCGGCGGCACAGGATTTGGATCGTCCGGTCGACCTCGGCGTGCCGCCCGATTAGCGGGTCGATTTTGCCGGTCTTCGCCTTTTCGTTGAGGTTGACGGTGAATTGCTTGAGCGCGCTCTCACTGCCCTTCTTTTCACCCTTCACCGGCTTCTCGTCCTCGGGCTCCTCATTCTTGCCCGCGCTACCCTTGACCGCACGCGTCTCGCTCGGGCCGCTCTTGGCAATGCCGTGAGCGATGAAGCTGACCGCATCGAGACGGGTCATGTCTTGCTGCTGGAGGAAGAAGACCGCGTGGCTCTCGCGCTCGCTGAACAAAGCGACGAGGACATTTGCCCCAGTCACCTCCTCGCGCCCCGACGACTGGACGTGGAGGATCGCGCGCTGGACGACGCGCTGGAACCCCGCGGTCGGCGAGGGGTCGACACTCGCGTCAGTCTTGAGCGCGCCGAGTTCGGTGTCGAGGTACTTCGTCACGTTCGCCGACAGCTCGTCGATGTCGACCGCGCACGCCTTCAACACGGCGGCGGCATGGGTGTCGGCTGCGAGCGCGAGCAACAGATGCTCGAGCGTCGCATATTCGTGATGGCGGCGGCTCGCTTCGGCCAGCGCGTTGTGCAGCGTGTGTTCGAGGTCGCGTGTGAAAGCGGGCATGGGCATCTCCCGGGGCGGCGCTGAAGGGCAGCGCTGCCTTATTCACCAATGTCATCCTTCGCTGCGGCGGATGCATGGGGGTGGCACCCTGGCGAACCGGCTTGGCAACGCGACCCTTCCTGTCGTTAGACAACATATAGACCCCAGTTTTTTTGTCGTCTCAGTAACGACACTAAGGTTTCGAAATGACTCGACATGTATAATCCAGTAAGTTTACATGAATCGGCTTAAGGAGGACCCTATAGTGAAGTCGATCATCTGCTTGGCCGGACTGGCAA
>JBBRQR010000055.1:0-12456 GCA_038226115.1 Sphingomonadales bacterium
CCTGCGCCGGATCCTGATGCAGATGGGGACAATCGACGCGATGGAATTCCTTCTCGACAAAATGAAGGACTCGAAGTCGAACGAAGACTTCTTTGATGCGATGAATCACTGAAAATTGCGGCGCGCGGTTGGTGGGCGGTCGCCCTTGCGATCGCTTTCTAACCGCCTACGCGCGGGCGGGTCGACGGCTGGGGCGACGGAGCTTCGCCGTCGAACCCGGTCGTCGAAAGTTGCAGTCTTGCCGGAGCCAGCTTCCAACTACACCTGCCATTGTTCCACGTGGAACATCACGGCAGCAGTATCGTCGATCCAGTCGTCTCACGTGCCTCGAGTGCACGGTGTGCCTCGGCGGCGTCCGCAAGCGTAAACCGCTGACCGATCGCAACGGAAAGACTGCAATCGATAATACGGTCGAACAACTTGCCCCAACCCGTCCGCCGATCGTCTTTCGTGGAGTAATAATCGAACATCGTTGGGCGCGTGACGAACAAGGATCCTGACCGCGCGAGAATACCAAGATCGACGGGCGGAACCGCGCCGCTTGCGTTGCCATAACAGACGAGCAATCCGCGCCGCCGCAACGATTTGAGCGATCCTACCCAAGTATCGCGCCCGACGCCGTCGAACACGACATCGACACCAACGCCGTTCGTCAACTCGGCCACGCCGGCGGCGACGTCGGCTTCGCGGTAAAGAATCACCTCGTCTGCACCCGCATCGCGGGCTATCGCAGCCTTTTCAGCGGTACCGACAGTAGCGATTATCCGCGCCCCGCTGGCACGCAGCCACTGAACCAGGAGCTGACCGACCCCGCCAGCGGCGGCATGCACGAGAACCGTTTGCCCTGCCTCGATCTTGGCGCAGCGTTCGACGAGGAATTCGGTTGTTCCTCCCTTGAGCATCGCAGCGGCGGCGACTTCATCGGTTATCAGGCCCGGCAGCGGCACCAGCATGTCGGCAGGAGCGATGCGCCGCGTCGCATAAGCTCCGATCGGACCGACGCCGTAGCCGACGCGGTCGCCCTCGACGAAATCAACCACGTGAGCACCGACGGCCTCGACAACGCCCGCCGCTTCAAGGCCAAGCCCGCTTGGCAAAGGAAGCGGGTAAAGGCCATTCCGATGATAGACGTCGATGAAGTTGATGCCGATCGCGGTATGGCGAACCCGAACTTCGCCGGGACCAGGGTCGCCGACCTCAGTCGCTTCATAGTGCAGGACGTCGCGGCCACCGGGGGTGGCAAAACGGATGGCATGGTCAGTCATAGCGACTCCGGCTTGGCGTTCGTCAGCGTAAACGCTAGACAAATGATATTGGCGGCAAAAGGCTCGCAATACCGTGAAAATTACGTTCGATATTGACTGCACTCCAGCGGAGGCCCGCGCGTTTCTTGGCCTGCCCGATCTGACGGTGCTCCATGAGGCCTATCTGGCGAAAATGACCGGGTTCGTGACTGAAGGCGTTGGTCCGGCCGAGTTTGAAAAGATGGCGCGGACGTGGCTACCGGGAATGAGCGAGGGCATGGAGACATGGCGGCAGGCAATCTTCAGCGCGACGCGGACCAAGCCAGACTGACGCCGACGATCTTTGCGCTTGCGACTGGCGCGCCGCCGACCGCAATCGCGATTGTGCGGATTTCCGGGCCGGCGGCGTTGACAGTGGTTCAGCAAATTACGGGTCGCTCGCTACCAGCGTCGCGCCGCCTCACACGACGGGCGTTTCGTGACCCGGCGACCGGTGCTGTGATTGATAATGGGCTGGTTTCGGTCTTTCCGGGGCCGGCCAGCGTCACCGGTGACGATGTTGCCGAGCTCCATCTTCATGGCGGCGTCGCTGTTGTTGCAGCCATCCTCGCTACGCTTCGTCACGCTGGAGCTGAGCCAGCCGCTGCCGGAGCCTTTACACGCCGGGCGTTCGATAACGGCAAATTGAACCTTGGCCAGATCGAGGCGCTGGGCGATCTGATCGGTGCTGAGACCGACGGCCAGCGTCGCGCCGCAATGGCTCGTACCGGGACCGAACTCGCGCAATACGTCGATCGTTGGCGCGCTGAATTGACCGATATTAGGGCGGACGTCGAGGCAACGCTCGATTTCGCCGACGACGATGATGTTGCCTCGCGCCCGGACGATATCGACGAAAGACTGGCTGGACTCACAAGCGAGATCAGCATCTTACGCGCGCAGGCGGAGCGGGGGGGACGGCTGCGCGATGGCATCACAGTCGCGATCGTGGGTCCGGTCAACGTCGGCAAGTCGACGCTGCTGAATGCCCTCGCGCGGCGCGATGTTGCGCTCGTTTCGCCACTCCCCGGGACAACTCGCGACGCGATTGAAGTCCGGGTCGATTTGGACGGCATTCTTGTCACCATCGTTGATACCGCTGGCGTCCGCCAAACCGACGATGTCCTTGAAACGGCAGGTATCGATCGCGGCCACCGTCGCGCTGAAGCAGCGGATATCGTTGTCGCGCTCGGATCAAGCGTGTTTCCAAATGCTGTTACCGTCGTCAGCAAGAGCGATCTTACCCAGGATGGCGCGGGGTGGCGTGGCGGGATCCTCCACCTATCGGCAGCGACCGGTGACGGGGTTGAACTACTTGAAACCCATCTCGCCGAGCGCGTCCGAGAATTGACCCGCGCGGCAGAGCCGCCGCTGGTCGCTTCGCAATGGCAGGCCCAGGCGCTCGATGACGCGATTGCTGCGCTCGACGCAGCCCAAAGCAGCAGTACCGCGATAGTAATTGCCGAAGAACTGCGACGCGTCGCCCATGCCCTCCAACGTGTGGTTGGCCGGGTTTCGACCGAAGCTTTGCTCGATCAGGTATTTGCGCGATTTTGCATCGGCAAATAATGTTCCACGTGGAACATTGCGCTGACATGGTCTAGCGACGAGAAATGTTGGCGTTCGATGTTACGATAATCGGCGGCGGTCACGCCGGATGTGAGGCGGCAGCAGCAGCGGCACGAGCGGGCGCGCGCGTCGCGCTTGTAACGAGATCGGCGGACGATCTCGGCACTTTGTCGTGCAACCCTGCAATCGGCGGCCTCGGTAAGGGACATCTGGTCCGCGAGATTGACGCGCTCGACGGACTAATCGGTCGAGTCGGCGATGCCGCCGCCCTTCAGTTTCGCCTGCTAAACCGCAGCAAGGGGCCGGCGGTGCAGGGCCCTCGCGCACAGATCGATCGTCGTCGTTACCGCGCAGAGATGAGCGCGGCGATCGCCGCCGAGCCGGGCATCACCATAATTGTTGCCGATGTCGTGGGGTTTGTTGCCGGATCAGCAACGGACGTCGACACCAGCGTCGGGCCGATCCGCGCCGGTGCGCTTGTTATTACCGCCGGGACGTTCCTTGCGGGGACGTTGCATCACGGGCGAACCATTACCGCCGGTGGCCGCGTCGGCAGCGCCCCGGCTAACGCTTTGGCGCACGCGGTTGCGGGCCTGAACCTGCCCCGTGGCCGCTTCAAGACAGGAACCCCGCCACGGCTCGATGGTCGGACGATCGACTGGGGTGGTCTTGATCTTCAACCGGGAGACGCCGTTCCGACCTATCTTTCCGACGCGACCCTGCCAACCACGCGTGCAATGCTGCCGTGCGGCGTGACGCGGACGACGCCTGCGACGCACCGCATTGTCCGCGATCATCTCGACGAAACGCCGACCTATGGCGGCGACTTCAGCGGTCGTGGGCCGCGCTATTGCCCTTCACTCGAGGATAAGGTCGTTCGTTTCGGCGACCGCGACGGCCATAACATCTTTCTCGAACCCGAAGGGTATGACGACTTCACCGTCTACCCCAATGGCATCTCGACCGCGTTGCCGCCGACTGTCCAAGCCGAGCTCCTGACCACGATTCCCGGCCTCGAACGCGCCGTCATCCAGCAGCCGGGTTATGCCGTCGAATACGACTATGTCGATCCGCGCGCGCTGACCTCGGCCTTGATGGTCCGCGACCGGCCCGGGCTGTTCCTCGCCGGTCAAATCAACGGCACGACCGGCTATGAGGAGGCCGCCGGACAAGGCATCGTCGCCGGGATCAATGCCGCGCGCTTTGCCGGGGCACAGTCACCGCTCATTCTCGATCGCGCGACATCGTACCTCGGCGTAATGATCGACGACCTGACCCATCTCGGCGTTAGCGAGCCATACCGGATGTTCACTTCGCGCGCCGAATATCGGCTAAGCCTGCGCATCGACAATGCGGCCGACCGCTTGACGCCGATCGGCCGCGCGTACGGCGTCGTCGGCTCATTGCGCGCGGCCCGCTTCGCCGCTCGCACGACCTGTCTTGCAGCAGCCCGATCCCGTGTCGCCGGGTTATCGGGCACGCCAGCCGCGCTGGCGCGCGCGGGGATCGAGGTCAACCAAGATGGGGTATTGCGCAGCGCCGAAGCGTGGCTCGCCCACCCCGCAGTCGATTGGGCTGCAGCGATTCGACTATGGCCCGAACTGCGCGCGACGCCGTCCGACATTGCCGGCGTAATCGCCACCGACGCGCATTATGGACAGTATCTTTCGCGCCAAGCCGTTGAGATCGCAGCATTCAGGGCCGATGAGGCGTTGCTGCTCGCCGACGATATTAGTTTCGATCGCATCGCCGGTCTGTCGGTTGAGATGGTCGAACGCCTGACTGCGGCACAGCCAACAACCTTTGGCGCGGCGGTACGAGTCGCTGGGGTGACGCCGGGGGCGCTCGGTGCGCTCCTCGCGCATGTTCGTCGCGCCGCGTGACGAGCGCTACCGACCGGGCAGCGTTCGCCGCGGATTACTGCCTCGGCGAGCCGGGGCTGGCGCGGCTCGACGACTATGCGGCGCTGCTCGTCGAGTGGCAGGCGCGGATGAACCTTGTCGCCGAGTCGACGCTCGATACTCTCTGGCAGCGCCACATTGCCGACAGCGCGCAGCTTGCCGGGTTAGCCGAAGCGACTGACGCGACGGTGTGGCTCGATATGGGCAGCGGCGCGGGGTTTCCGGCGCTCGTCCTCGCCGTGCTTTGCCCCGGCGTTTTCCACCTTGTCGAGGCGACCACGAAGAAGTGCGCCTTCCTCGAGGCAGCCGCGAGGAGCCTTGGCGTCACCGACCGTGTCGTCATCCACAACCGGCGGATCGAGGCGATGTCGCCCCTTGCCGCCGACGTTGTCACCGCCCGAGCGTGCGCATCATTGACCCAATTATTCGCGTGGGGGGCACCGTTCGGCGGTCGCGCGCAGTGGTTGTTGCTCAAGGGGCGCACAGTCGCTGATGAGGTCGGGGCGGCGGCGAGCGAATTCACCTTCGATCATCGACTCGTCGCTAGCCGGACCGATGCGGAAGCGCGTATCGTCGTCGCAAGTAACGTGCGACGGAGGCGGTGATGCGAATTGCGATCGCCAATCAGAAGGGCGGCGTCGGCAAGACAACGACGGCGATCAACCTCGCGACCGCCCTTGCCGCGACGGGAAAGACCGTCCTGCTCCTCGACATGGACGCGCAGGGCAATGCGTCGACCGGGCTTGGCATCGACCGGCGGAACCGGACGATTTCGATTTACGATGTGCTGCTGGGGGAGGCGACGCTCGACGCCGCGACGATCGCGACGTCGGTTCCCGGCCTGTCGCTGGTGCCGTCGACGGCGGCGCTGGCCGGAGCGGAGGTCGAGCTTGTCGGCCTCGACCGGCGCAACCGCCGCCTCGCCGATGCCGTCGCGGCGGCAATGGCGTATGACTATGTTCTGATCGACACGCCACCGTCGCTCGGGCTGCTGACGCTCAATGCGCTGGTGGCGGCGACGCGGGTGCTCGTTCCGCTCCAGGCGGAGTTTTTCGCGCTCGAGGGGTTGAGCCAGTTGCTCAGCACCATCGAGCGGGTTCGAGAGGGGCCGAACCCGCATCTGCGGCTGCTTGGGATCGTCCTGACGATGGTCGACAAGCGCAACCGTCTGTCCGATGCCGTCGCCGCCGATGTCCGCGCGGTGATGGGCCAGCAGGTTTTTGCGACCGCGATCCCGCGCAATGTCCGCTTGTCGGAGGCCCCGAGCCACGGGCTGCCGGCGCTCGTCTACGATCTGCGCTGCCTCGGCTCGGCTGCGTATATCGAGCTTGCCAAAGAAGTTATCGAGCGAACCACGCTCGCGGGGGATCTGGTCGATGCGTGAACCAAAACGCGCCGGATTGGGGCGCGGCCTGTCGGCGTTGATGGACGAGGTTGGTCCAGCGGTGACGCGGACCGTCGTGCCGCTTGCCGAGATCGTGGCCAACCCGCGTCAGCCGCGTCGTCGCTTCGACGCCGGAGCGATGGACGAATTGATCGCGTCGGTGCGCGAGCGCGGCATCCTCCAGCCGATCCTCGTCCGCCCCGTTGGCGCCGCCGGGGAGCGTCGATACGAGATCGTCGCCGGGGAACGGCGCTGGCGCGCGGCGGCGGCGGCGCAGTTGCACGACATGCCGGTCGTCATCCGCGATCTCGACGATGTGGCGGCGTTCGAAATCGCGCTCGTCGAGAATATCCAGCGCGCCGACCTCAACCCGATCGAGGAGGCCGAGGGTTTCCGCCGCCTAATGGACGATCACGGCCATACTCAGGACGGGTTGGCGAAAATCGTCGGCAAGGCGCGCAGCCATGTCGCCAACCTGTTGCGTTTGCTCGACTTGTCGCCGGAGATTCGCGATCTTGTGGCGAGCGGGGAACTGCCGCTCGGCCATGCCAAGGCGCTGATGACAGCCGCCGATCCGCTCGCGCTTGCACTTCGGGTCCGGGCCGAGGGGCTGTCGGTGCGACAGGTCGAGGCGATCGCGCGTAAGGGTGTAACCCGGCCGGGACGGGTGCCCGTCGCCGCCGACCCCGACCTTGCAGCGCTGGAAACGCGGCTTGGCGAGGCGCTGGGGATGGCCGTCACGCTGGCGGTGCCGATGCCGCCCTCGGGGACGCTGACGATCGCGTTTTCGACGCTCGACCAGCTCGATCTGCTGTGCCGCCTCCTCGAAGCGGCGCACGTCACGCTGCGCCCGAATTAGGTCCGCGCCGCCTGTACCGATAGACTGAGCAGGAGCTGGTTAACCGCGACGTCGCCGGCCGAGCCGCTGCGTTTTACCGCGCGTTCGGCGTCGAGAACGCGAGTGAGCGCGGTTCGGATCGCCGCCGTCCGCCACTTAGCGACCTGCGCCACGACGACCGGCCGGTCCTTCCAGAAGATCGGTGGACGCGCCGCATCGACCGCGCGGGTCGCGCTCGCGCCGCCGTCGACCGCCGCGCGCAGGTCGAGGAGCAGCCACAAGCGACGGGCAACCGCGCGGACCATGACAATGCCGGGAACGGTCGCCGCGAAGTCGACGAGCTGGCGACCGACCTCGCCCGGGTTGCCACCGACGACGCCATCGACGAGCGCGCCGAGGTCGGCATCGGCGATTTCAGCACCGATGGCAGCGACGTCGGCGAGCGTCGCCGTCCCCGGAGCGTCGGGCCGCGCATCGACGTACAAGGCGAGCTTGGCGACTTCCTGCCGAACGATCCCGCGATCACCGCCGGTGGCCTGGGCAATCGCGGCGATCGCGTCGCGCGCCAGCCGCAGCCCAAGTTCGCCCGCGATTTCGGCGATGGCGGTCGCCGTCGCGGCGCCGTCGGGGGCGTAGTTGACGACGGCGATGGCGTTCGCATCGGTCTCGACGCGGGCAACGAGTTTCGACCCCTTTTTAAGGGCACCAGCGACGATGATGACTGGGCTGGTGGCGGCGGCGTCGAGCACCTGCGCCACGGCAGGAAGAACGTCTTCGCCGGCATCGTCGACGCGGATCACGCGCGTTCCGCCGAACATCGGAATCTCGCTTGCGGCGGCGACGAGCGCGGCGGGGTCGCTGGTCAGGCTGGCGGCGGCAATCACCAGCTCATCGTCGGCACCGGGAAACCGCCGCGCGACGCTACGTGCGTGATCCGCCGACGCAGATGTATCGGGGCCGTAAAGAAGCACTAGGCGGACGCCGGGCGCGAGCCGCGTCAGCGCCCGAGCGTCGCCCTTCACTGCGTCGGCGCAGCCATCTCGCCCTCATGCGCGAAACGGGCGAGGCGGATGACGATTTGGTCGGCAAGATTGGTCGCAAGACGTTCGAGCGCGGTACTTTCGGCGGCGACGACGGCATAATCCGAACTGACCCGGTCGATTCCGGCATCGGTCGTTGCGGTCGCGTCGAGGACGACCGCGCCAGTGGCGATGGCGACGAGCGTGTAGCGGGCGCGGAGCGTCCGGCGTTCGCGCGTCACCGAATTGTCACCGCGAATACCAAAGCCAAGGATCTGGTCGTCGAGTTCGACATCGAGTCGGTAATGCGGGGTCGCGACCGGATCGCCCATGCGTTTGGCAAGGTCGCCGCGGAGCAGATAACCGGCGCGGTCGGGTATTGGACCGATGACAATATCGTGCAGACCGGCGGCGGCGACACCGCGACTGCCGCCCGAATAGACCGGCTGCAAATCGCACGCCGAGACGGCTAGCAAGAGCGCGAGGAGCAGGAAGCGGTTCATGCGACGAGGTTCACCAGCCGGTCGGGAACGACGATTACCTTGCGCGGGACCTTGCCGTCGAGAGCGCGGATCACTTTGTCGCGCGCGAGCACGATCGCCTCGACACTTTCGCGCGACGCACCCTTGGTGGTTTCGACGCTGTCCTTGAGCTTGCCGTTGACCTGAATCGCGATGGTGACAGTGTCGTCGATCAACAACGCGGGGTCGGCGATCGGCCACGGGGCGGTGGCGATCATTCCTCCGTGCCCACGCCGCGCCCATGCTTCCTCGGCAAGGTGGGGGATCATCGGCGCGGCGAGCTGGAGCAACGTGTCGATCGCCGCCGACCGCGTTGCCGATGGCGCGGCCCGTTCAAGTACGGTCACGAGTTCGTACAGCCGCGCGACCGCCTTGTTGAACTGGAGCTTGTCGATATCGGCGGTCACCCCGGCAACAGCCTTCGCCGCCGCCTTGGCCGTTGCCACGTCGTTACCGTCGGCGGCACCGCTCAACGCCAGCCGCCAGACGCGCTGCACGAGCCGCCACGCCCCGTCGATCCCCGCCTCCGACCATGCAAGGTCGCGTTCGGGCGGCGAATCGGACAGCGAAAACCAGCGCACCGCGTCGGCGCCGTAGCGCTCGAGAATGGCGTCAGGGTCGACGGTGTTCTTCTTCGACTTCGACATCTTGATGACGCGACCGACTTCGACTGCCAGCCCGGTCGCGCGCTCGACCACCGCATCGCCGCGACGCTCGACCTCCGCTGGCGACAGCCACGCGCCGACCGTGTCGTTATCGCCCTCGAAATCGCCTTCGCTGGCGGCGGTCAAATTGGTTCCGGCGCGGCGGTACGTCTCGTGCGTCACCATCCCCTGCGTGAACAGTCCGGTGAACGGCTCGGTCAGGTCTATCTTGCCGATCCGGCGCAGCGCGCGGGTCCAGAAACGGGCGTACAGTAGGTGGAGGATCGCGTGTTCGACCCCGCCGATATATTGCGCGACGGGCAGCCACGCCTTGGCGACGACCGGGTCGAACGCCGCCGTTGTCGGGGCGCTGGCGAAGCGGAGAAAATACCACGACGAATTGACGAAGGTGTCGAGTGTATCGGTCTCGCGCACCGCCGGTCCGGCGCAACTTGGGCAAGCGACGTGCTTCCACGTTGCGTGGCGGTCGAGCGGGTTACCAGGCACGTCGAACGTCACGTCTTCGGGCAGGACAACGGGTAGCTGGTCGCGTGGGACGGGGACGACGCCGCACGTCTTGCAGTGGATCACCGGGATCGGCGTCCCCCAGTACCGCTGGCGGCTGACCCCCCAGTCGCGCAGGCGCCAGACGGTGGTGCCGGTTCCCCAACCCTCGCTCTCGGCGCGAGCGATGACGGCGGCCTTGGCGGCGTCGATGGTCATGCCGTCGAGGAACTGCGAATTGACGATCTGTCCGGGGCCAACGTACGCCTCATCGACGATCGCGATCCCGTCATCGGGGGCGACGACGGGGAGCACCGGCAGGCCGTACTTGCGGGCGAAATCGAGATCGCGCTGGTCGTGCGCCGGACAGCCGAAAATTGCCCCGGTGCCGTAATCCATCAGGACGAAATTGGCGACGAACACCGGCAGGGTGATCGCCGCGTCGAGCGGATGTGCCACGCGCAGGCCGGTGTCATAGCCAAGCTTTTCACGCGCCTCGACCTCGGCGGCAGCGGTGCCGGTGGCGAGGCACGCGGCGCTGAACGCGGCGAGCGCGGGGTTGGTCGCGCCGAGGGTTTTCGCCAGCGGGTGATCGGGCGCAATCGCGGCGAAGCTCGCGCCGAACAATGTGTCGGGGCGGGTCGTGAACACGTCGAACGCCTTCGTCCGGTCGATAACGTCGAAAGTGAACCGCAGCCCGACGCTTTTGCCGATCCAGTTTTCCTGCATCAACCGGACCTTGTCGGGCCATTGGTCGAGCGTCGCGAGGCCGTCGAGCAGTTCGTCGGCGAAGTCGGTGATTTTTAGGAACCACTGGCTGAGCTGACGCCGTTCGACCAGCGCGCCGGAGCGCCAGCCGCGCCCATCGATGACCTGTTCGTTCGCCAACACAGTATGATCGACCGGGTCCCAGTTGACCGCGCTCTGCTTGCGATAGACGAGGCCGCCCGCCATCAGGTCGAGGAACAGGGCCTGTTCATGGCCATAATAATCGGGTTCGCACGTCGCCAGTTCGCGGCTCCAGTCGAGCGCGAATCCCAGCCGCTGCAACTGCCCGCGCATCGCCGTGATATTGGCGCGGGTCCATGTACCGGGATGGATGCCGCGCTCGATCGCGGCATTTTCCGCCGGCATCCCGAACGCATCCCAACCCATCGGGTGGAGGACCTCGAACCCCTGTGCGCGTCGCGTCCGGGCAAGCACATCGCCCATGACATAATTGCGGACATGGCCAACGTGGATCTTGCCCGACGGATAAGGAAACATCTCGAGGATGAATGTCTTGGGACGCGGGCTGGCGTCGTCGGCGCGGAAGGTAGCAGCGTCGCTCCACGCCGCCTGCCACCGCGCCTCGGCGGCGGCGAAGTCGAACCGTGCGGGCGCGTTGCTGCGTCCGTCGTCGCGGTTACCGTCGTCGATCCTTTTGTCGTCGCGCGTCGGCGTCACCCGGCAATCGACGCCCGGCGCAGGTCGCGGGCGTGGCCGAGGATCGTCTCCTCGAGCTTCTGGACCGTTCCGGCGCGGACCGGAGCCTCGACCCAGCCGCTCGCCCCCAATTGTTGGCGGTTGGCCGAAACCCGGACGGCGTCGGCGCGGAGAACGGTGTCGAGGATCGCGACCGTAACCTTGATCCGCTCATTCGGTGTCGCCGGGCTGACAAACCAGTCGGTAACGATGACGCCGCCGTTCGAATCGACCGAGGCGATCGGCATAAACGCGATCGTGTCGAGGCTCGCCTGCCACAGATAGGCGTTGACACCGATCGTCGCGAGCCGCGCCGGTGCGATCACCGGGCCGCGCGCATGCTTGCCGCCCTTATGCCCGCTGGCGCGGTGAGCGCAGCCCGACACTCCAGCCAGCATCGCCGCCACCAGAATCGCCCGCCCGCCAAGCCCGACCGCACCCATCAACCTGCTCCACACGTCATTACCGCGCCCTTATAGGAGGCGGCACGTGGAACGGGAAGGGCGATGCACTTGGGCAACACCCGCGCGGGATTCGCGCCGATGAAGGGTGAGATCGACGTTTTCGATCGTATCTGGTCAAGGATCGCGAAGGGTTTGCCGCTTAGAAGCCATTGCTGGGGCTGGGCGAATACTCATCTCGCTGATATTTGAGCGGACGAATCATGGGCACAGGTGCAATCTTACGGTCGGGAGGGACCAGCATCGTCACCGTGGCGGCTGTGTGGCTGCTCGCGGTTGCGTCGCCGTCGTTTGCTTCGACGACCAAAGTTCCGGTTCGAAAAGCGGCGGTTCCGACGCAGACGATCGATGTCGATGGCACGTCCGATCATCTTCGTGCCAACACTTTGACCTCATTCGCCCCCGGGCTGATCGATTCGGCGAAGTTCAGCTTTACCGCGCCAGGGACGTCGCCGGCCAATGCGCGGCTGGCGACAAGCGAGCGCGCGTTCCGCTTTACCCCATCGGGCAAGATCGACAGCCGCCGCGCGTTCAGCATCGGTGTGACGTCGCGCGTGACCGCGCCCGTCCTCGATACCAGCCGCGCCGCCGCCGTCCCGCTCGAGATCGCCGCCGCGACGCCGAGCGCGCCCGCCGCATACAGTGTCGATCTCGCCGTCGGCTGGCATAACTTCGCGGTTTCGGGCGGCTATGCGCGCAGTGATGCGAATGAAAATCTGCCGATCGCTCTCGCCTTGTCGACGCCGGGGCGGCGTGAGGCTGTCGACGCCGGTGTCAGCTATCGCGGTGCAAGCTGGAAGACGAGCGTTCAGGTCGCCGCCGAGGAGGGCCCGGCGCTCCTGCTCAATCCGCTGGCGTCATCGGCGCC
>JBBRQR010000056.1:0-12186 GCA_038226115.1 Sphingomonadales bacterium
CGGCTATGCCCATGCGTCGTGCATCAGCGTCAACCATGTGGTTTGCCACGGGATTCCGGGGTCGAAGCGGTTGAAGGACGGCGACATCGTCAACATCGATGTCACCGTCGTCGTCGACGGCTGGCATGGCGATACGAGCCGAATGTACCTTGTCGGCGATGTCGCGTTGAAGGCACGACGGCTGGTCGACATTACGTGGGAATGCCTCCAGCGCGGCATTGCTGTTGCGCGTCCCGGCAATACCTTCGGCGATATCGGCCATGCAATTCAAGGCTTTGCTGAAAGCCAGCGGTGTTCGGTGGTGCGGGATTTCTGCGGCCATGGCGTCGGTCGGGTGTTTCACGACGCGCCGAACGTCGTCCATATCGGCAAGCCGGGCAAAGGGCCCGTGCTTCGGCCAGGGATGATGTTCACGATCGAACCGATGATCAATCTCGGTCGGCCCGAGGTCAAGTTACTCGACGACGGGTGGACGGCGGTGACGCGCGACCGCTCGCTGTCGGCGCAGTTCGAACATTCGGTCGGCATCACCGAAACCGGGTGCGAGGTATTCACCGCGAGCCCGGCTGGGTTGAGCCATCCCCCCTACGCCGCCCTTGCTACTGGCGCCTGACGCCGACCCGAGCGGGCACCGTGAGCGGTTGCGGACCCGCCTGCTCGAGGGCGGAGGCGACGCTTTTCTCGATTACGAACTGCTTGAATATATTCTTGGATTGGCGATTCCGCGCCGCGATACCAAGCCATTGGCGAAGCGGCTTCTCGCCGAATTCGGGTCATTTCCGGCGGTACTGGCAGCGTCACCGGCGGAGTTATCGCGGGTCGAGGGCCTGTCGGCAGGGGGCGCTGCCGCGATGAAGTTTATCGAAGCGGCGTCGCTGCGATCGTTACGCGCCGCCGCGCTCGATCGCCCGGTGCTCGCCGGGTGGCAGGCGCTGACCGACTATCTCCACGCCGCGATGGCGCACCGCGTCACCGAAGAATTCCGCGTTATTTTCCTCAACAATCGCAACATTTTGATCCGAGACGAGGCGATGGGTAGCGGCACAGTCAACGCCGCCCCGGTCTATCCGCGTGAGATCGTCAAGCGCGCGCTCGAACTCGGTGCGTCGGGGCTGATCCTCGTCCATAATCACCCATCCGGTGATCCGCAGCCGAGCCGCGACGACATCGCCATGACCAAGTCGGTGATCGAGGCCGGGCGTCACCTTGGCCTTTCGGTTCACGATCACGTCGTCATTGGGCGGACCGGCCACGCGAGTTTCAGGGCGCTCGGCCTAATCTGATTTGCGCCGCAGCGGGCCGGATGCGAACCTTTTGCGGGTCGTGGACCGCGCGTGGGTGAACCGGGCACAGCGCTGCCGCACCCCCGCTTTCAGACACGAAAACGGCCGGGGAGCCTGCACTCTCCGGCCGTCTTCGTGTGGCAGATCGACTTACTGCGGCGGGGCCGGGGGCGTCGGCGCGGCCTCCGGTTGCGGCGGTGCCGTGTCTGTCGCTGCCGCGTTCGGTTCAGGCACCGCGGGGGCCATCGGCGGCGACGCCGTCATCGCCGCAGCCGGTGCCTGCTGAAGCGACTTTTCGTTGAGCGCACGGACGGTGGCAGCGCCGCTATCGGGCGCGCGATGGTGATGTTTCGTCGGCGTCGCCGTCGCGCTGGTGGCCAGACCGGCGGCGATCGCCACGATCAAGGGAATACGCATCGAACTACTCCTCAGGTTGATTACCCGTCGCATGGGCCGCCCTGCACCGAACCAACGTCGGCGCGGTCATTCGGTGCCTGGCCGATCCTCGCGTCGTCGCGTTGCCGCCTCGACCTGCCCCATGCTACGCGCTGCCGGGTCGGTCGCGTTGGGACCGTTCGATTTCGTCTGCCGAAAGTACCCTATGATCCCCCGTTATTCCCGCCCCGAGATGGTCGCGATCTGGGAGCCGGAAACTCGCTTCCGCATCTGGTTCGAGATCGAGGCACACGCGATGGACGCGCTTGCCGAGTTGGGCGTGATCCCCGCCGACGCGGCGGCCGCGATGTGGGCGAGGGGCAAGTTCGACGTCGACCGGATCGACGAGATCGAGCGTGAGACGAAGCACGACGTCATCGCCTTCCTGACTAACCTCGCCGAACACGTCGGCGAACCCGCGCGCTTCGTCCATCAGGGGATGACGAGTTCGGACGTTCTCGACACCTGCCTTGGGGTCCAGCTCGCGCGCGCCGCCGACCTGATGATCGCCGACATCGACGCGCTGCTCGCCGTCCTTCGCCGCCGGGCGTTCGAGTTCAGGATGACGCCGACGATCGGACGCAGTCACGGCATCCATGCCGAGCCGACGACCTTCGGCCTCAAGCTCGCGCAGGCCTATGCCGAATTCGCTCGCTGCCGCGCCCGGCTGGTAGCGGCGCGCGCGGAGGTCGCGACGTGCGCGATTTCCGGCGCGGTCGGCACCTTTGCCAATGTCGATCCGTTCGTCGAACAATGGGTCGCTGCCAAGATGGGCCTTACCGTCGAGCCGGTCAGCACCCAGGTCATCCCGCGCGACCGCCACGCGATGTTTTTCGCGACGCTGGGGGTCATCGCCGGGTGCGTCGAGCGGCTGAGCGTCGAGGTCCGCCACCTCCAGCGCACCGAGGTGCTTGAGGCCGAGGAATATTTCGCTCCCGGCCAGAAGGGGTCGAGCGCGATGCCGCACAAGCGCAACCCGGTACTCAGCGAAAATCTGACCGGACTCGCGCGGTTGGTTCGCGGCTATGTTACACCGGCGCTCGAAAACGTCGCATTGTGGCACGAGCGCGATATCAGCCATTCGTCGGTCGAACGGATGATCGGCCCCGATGCAACGGTGACGCTCGACTTTGCCCTCGTGCGGCTGACGGGCATGATCGACAAACTGCTGGTGTACCCCGAGCGGATGCTGAGCAACCTCAACAAGATGGGCGGGCTGATCCATTCGCAGCGCGTCCTCCTCGCGCTGACGCAGGCGGGGGCGAGCCGCGAGGAAGCCTATTCGCTGGTCCAGCGCAACGCGATGCAGGTGTGGCAGGCCGATGGGCAACTGCAGTTACTAGCGCTGCTCAAGGGCGACAGCGACGTGACACGGTGGCTGCCGACAGCGGAACTCGATCCACTATTCGACCTCGGCTATCACCTGAAGCACGTCGATACGATCTTCGACCGGGTTTTTAGCCCTGAATAGGACGTGGTGCCGGCTACAGGAATCGAACCCGTGACCCCCTGATTACAAATCAGGTGCTCTACCATCTGAGCTAAGCCGGCGCTGGAGTCGCTATGCGGCGGCGGCGGCGGGCGATCAAGTCTGTCAGGCGTCGCTGGGGGCGCGGGCGACAATGACGAGCGCATGGACGCGGTCGGGGGCGACGAGGTCACCGAGCGCGGCATAAACCGCGCGCTGGCGATCGATCCGCGATTTGCCGGCGAACGCGCTCGCTTCGATGCGAACGGTGAAATGGCTCTCGCCCGCGCCCGAGTGGCCGGCGTGGCCCCGGTGGCTGTCGCTGTCGTCGATCACCGCCAGCGATACCGGAGCGAGCGCCGCCATCAGCCGACGTTCGATTTCATCTGCGCGCGCGCCCATGTCACTCTCCCGATTGTTACTGCCGCCGCCTATATCGACGATTCGCCCCGCAGGAAGAAGCCCGCTTGACCGAAACCGGCCCCGAAAACCCGCGCGTCCGCTCGCCCCGCTTCCACGGGCGCATCGAGCGGCCCGAGCCGACGCCGTGCGCTCACCCCGGCTGCCCGAACCCCGCCGAGTTCCGCGCGCCGCAGTCGAACCGTCTCGCCGGGTCGGTCGGTGGCTGGCAGTGGCTGTGCCTCGACCATGTTCGCGCATTCAACGCCGGGTATAATTTCTTCGATGGTCTGAGCCCCGACGACATCGCCGCCGCGCAGTCGCCTTTGGCCGGATGGGAGCGCGCCGCGCACGATCCGACCGTCAAGTTCAACGACCGCACCGGCATTTTCGGCGACCGTTATCGCCCCGATGCATTTGCCGGGCGGCGGGCGCGGTCGGGGCATGTCCTGTCCGACCCCGATGTTGCCGCGCTGACGACGCTCGGGCTCGACATCGCCGCGTCGCCGGCCGACATTCGCCGCGCGTACAAGGCGCTGCTGCGACAATATCACCCCGACGTCAATGGCGGCGACCGCGCCCACGAAGGCAAGTTGCAGGCGGTGGTCCAAGCCTATACGCACCTAAAGTCCGCCCCCGCTTTCATGCGACCTTCGGAGAAGCCCTGACGTGGCCACCATGCTTGCCGACCCCCCACTCGACGCAACCGTCCTCGACGCCCCCGACATGGAGGTCGATGCGCGCGAATTATTCGGCGTCGATGTCGATATGAAGATCCCGGCGTTCAGCGCTGCCGACGAGCGCGTTCCCGATCTCGACCCCGGCTATGTCTTCGACCCCGACACGACGCTCGCGATCCTTGCCGGGTTTGCCTTCAACCGCCGGGTGATGATCCAAGGCTATCACGGCACGGGCAAATCGACGCACATCGAGCAGGTTGCGGCGCGCCTTAACTGGCCGTGCGTGCGCATCAACCTCGACAGCCACATCAGCCGCATCGATCTGATCGGCAAGGATGCAATCGTCCTGCGCGACGGCAAGCAGGTTACCGAGTTCCGCGAAGGCTTGCTGCCATGGGCGCTGCAGACGCCGACCGCTTTGGTGTTCGACGAATATGACGCGGGTCGCCCCGACGTGATGTTCGTTATTCAGCGGGTGCTCGAGGTCGAGGGCAAGTTGACCCTGCTCGATCAGAACCGGGTGATTCGCCCGTCGAAGTGGTTCCGCCTGTTCGCCACGGCGAACACTGTCGGGCTGGGCGATACGACCGGGCTGTACCACGGGACGCAGCAGATCAATCAGGGCCAGATGGACCGCTGGTCGATCGTCACCGCGCTCAACTATCTGCCTGCCGCCGCCGAAGCGAAGATCGTTACCGGCAAGGCTCCAGGCTTTGACGACAAGACGATCGCGAATATGATCAAGGTCGCCGATATGACGCGGCAGGGGTTCATGGCGGGCGACATTTCGACGGTGATGAGCCCACGCACCGTCATCACCTGGGCGCAGAACGCGACGATCTTCAAAAACCTCGGTTTCGCCTTCCGCCTGACATTCCTGAACAAATGCGACGAGGCCGAGCGTAGCATCGTCGCCGAATATTATCAGCGGGTGTTCGGCGAGGAGCTGCCCGAATCGGTCGCGGTCAAGACGCGACGGTAGGGCGACATGACCGCGTGGCACATCGCGCAGGTCAACGTCGGGCGGATGCGCGGGGAGCGTGGCGACCCGCAGGTCGCGGGCTTCTATGCCGAGCTCGATCGGCTGAATGCGGTCGCCGATGCCGCGCCGGGGTTCGTCTGGCGGCTGCAGGGCGACGGCAACGACGCGACCGACCTCCGCCCGGGACCCGACCCGCGCTTCCTCATCAACATGTCGACGTGGACCGACGCAGACGCCCTGTTCGACTATGTCTATCGCACCGCGCATACGCCGGTGATGGCGCAGCGCCGCGAGTGGCTGGAACGCTTTGTCGGCGCGTATCAGGCCCTGTGGTGGGTTCCCGCCGGGCGTTGCCCGTCGATCGACGAGGCGCTGGCGAAATTATGGCTGCTCGACCGTTACGGCCCATCGCCGCAGGCGTTCACTTTCAAGGTAAGATTTGCCGCCGACGGGACCACGCATGGCTGAAACGATGCGGGCATTGCGCGTCAACGCCCTCGCGCCCGACTATGGCGGATGCGCGGTTGAGATGCTGCCCGTGCCCGTTCCCGGCGCGAACGAAGTCCTTGTCCGCGTTCGCGCCACCAGCATCGGCTTTCCCGACCTGTTGATGACGCGCGGTGACTATCAGGCGAAGCCGCCGCTGCCGTTCACCCCCGGCGGCGACATGGCGGGCGATGTCGTTGCGGTCGGGAGCGGCGTGGTCGACGTTGCCGTCGGCGATGCGGTCGTCGCGATGGGACCGCTGGGCGCCGTCGCTGAATACGCCGTCTATCCCGCCCGTGCGCTGCGCCCCAAGCCCACGCGACTGTCGTATGATGCAGCGGCGGCGTTCGGCTCGGCGTATTTGACCGCCTATGTCGCGCTCGTCCGCCGCGCCAAGGTCGAGCCGGGTGAATGGGTGCTGGTCCACGGGGCAGCAGGCGGTGTCGGCCTCGCCGCCGTCGATCTCGCCAAGGCTCTGGGCGCGCGCGTGATTGCGGCGTCGGCAGCGGACGCCAAGCTGGCGGTAATCGCCGCCGAGTACGCCCCCGACGCCGTCGTCAACAGCGCGCCGGGGTTCCGCGAGCGCGTTAAGGCGATCACCGGCGGCGGCGCGGATGTCATCTTCGATCCTGTCGGCGGCGACGTGTTCGACGAAAGCACCCGCTGCATCGCGTTCGATGGGCGGCTGCTCGTCATCGGCTTCACTTCGGGCCGGATCGCGACCGTTGCCACCAACATCGCGCTCATCAAGGGCTTTTCGGTCATGGGGGTCCGCGCCGGCGAATATGGCCGCCAGTTTCCGGCGCGCGGGGCGGAAAACATCGCGGCGATCTGGGAATTGGCGGCGACGGGCAAGGTAACGCCGCGCGTCCACGCCGCGCTGCCGCTCGACCGCTGGCGCGAGGCGTTCGGCATGATGGCCAACCGTGACGTCGTCGGGCGAGTCGTGCTGTTGCCGTAAGACGCCGCGACGATCAGACCTTCCGCGCTGCGATCCAGTCGTCGATATGCGCCTCGAGAACGTCCATCGGCACCGGCCCGTTCTCGAGCACCGCATCGTGGAACGCCCGTTCGTCGAACTTCGGCCCGAGGGCGGTTTCGGCCTTGGCGCGCAGCCGCTTGATCGTCAGCTCGCCGACCTTGTACGCGAGCGCCTGCCCCGGCCATGTGATGTAGCGGTTGACCTCGGCCTCGACGTTGTGCCGCGTCAGCGCGGTGTTGGTCAGCATATAGTCGATCGCGCGGTCTCGGCTCCACCCGTCGACGTGGATCCCGGTGTCGACGACCAACCGGCATGCACGCCACATTTCATAGCTGTATCGCCCCATCTTCTTCTCGGGCGTGTCGTACAGCCCCATCTCCTCGCCAAGGCTTTCCGAATACAGCGCCCAGCCTTCGACGAAGGCGGTGAAGCTGACCATGTGCTTGCGGAAATCGGGCAGTGTCAGTTCCTGCTGGAGCGACAGCTGCGTCTGGTGCCCCGGGGCCGCCTCGTGGAGCGTCAGCGCAGGCAATTCGTACAGCGGGCGCTCGTCAAGGTGAGTGGTGTTTACGCGATAGGCTCCGGCGCGGCCCTGCGCGACGCTGCCCGGCTCCGAATAGGCCGTCGTCGTCCCCTCGGCCTGATCGAGCGGGATCGGCTTGACGGTGAACGGCAAGCGCGGAAGCCGCCCGATCAGCTTCGGCAACCAATCGTCGATCTGCTTGTTGGTGTATGCCGATTTCTCGAGCAATTCCTGCGGCGTCTTCGCATAGAATTGTGGATCGGTCCGCATATGCGCGACAAAGGCAGCGCGCGACGGATAGCCCGCGTCGGCGGCGACCTTGTCCATCGCCGCACCGATCCGCGCGACTTCGGTCAAGCCGAGCGCATGGATTGCCGCCGGGGTCATCGCCGTCGTCGTCATCACCGCCGCCCGGTGCGCGTAATACGCCGCTCCGTCGGGGGTCGCACCAATGCCGAAGGTCGCGCGGCACTTGGGGGCGTATTCCGCCGTGTAGAAGGCCAGCAGATCGCGATAGGCGGGGACGATCGCCGTCGTGATCAGCATCTTCGCCCGCGCCTGCATTGCGCTCCACTCGGCGAGCGACACGGTTGCCGGACGCGGTTTGGCGAACGGAGCCCAGAAAACCGACTTTTCGGGATCGGTCACGATATGCGCGTTGATTGAGCTTTCGAACCCCTTCAGCGGTGCGCACGGCTGGGCATAGCCAGCGGCGATCCCGGTTCGCGTTACCTCGATCTGCTGCCGATTATACGCCGGATAAGCGGCAAGGCGCGCCAGATACCCGTCGTAATCCGTCGCCGCCCGCAGCGTCGCCTGATCGGGATAACTGGCAAAGCCGGTGTGCCACCCCGAATAGGTGGTGAAGGTGATCGCCCGCTGGCCGAAGCCGTTGGCGGCGACGTCATCGGCGAGCATTCGCCGCAGCACGCCCTTGTTGACCCGCTCGGCCGCCGTCAGCCCGGTGTCGATCCGGTCGAGCCGGGCGATGAACCCCGCTTCGGTCGCGGCAGCGCGGTCGGCGGCGGCAAGGCTCGCGTCGGGCAACTTGCCGTCGCCGCGATGGTCGCCGACCTCGGTTGCGAGGAACGGGTCGTTGGTCAGCGCCCATTGCCAGTGGTCGGCGATCACACGCGCTAGATCGGCAGACGGCGCGGCGGCGAGGGGTGCGGCGGCCATCAACGCGGTCGCGGCAAGCATGGTTAGACGGCGCATCGAGTTTCCCCCTTATTCGTGACGGGCGGACGCTAGCGCGGCTTTGACCTCTCGACTAGCATCTGCTTCCGCAGCCGGAAGTGGGGAAAGCATGGCCACTGCCACCGCGCGATTGCCGACGCCATCGCGCTTCGACCGTATCGTCGACGACCGCGTGCTCGCAGCCGGGGCCGTCGTCATGCTCGCCTTCGTTGTCGTTGCCGTGGCGCGCGGCCACGCTCAGTGGGGACGCATTCCGTGGCCGGTCTGGGTTCATCTGGCGACGATGTGCACCGCGCTCGTCCTGACGCCGGTGATGCTGTTGCGCGCGAAGGGGACACGCAGCCACCGGCGGCTCGGCTGGACGCGGGCGGCGGCGATGCTGGCGACGGCGGGGTTCAGCTTCCTCATCCGCTCGTCGAACAACGCCAGCTTCAGCGTCATTCACATCCTGTCGGTTTGGGTCGCGGTCCAGGTGCCGTGGATCGTCTATCGCGCGCGAATGCACCGGGTGCAGGCGCACCACCGCGCGGTCCGCGGCCTCGTCATCGGTGCGCTTTTGGTGGCAGGTTTCTTCACCTTTCCGTTCGACCGTCTGCTCGGCCATTGGCTGTTCGCTTAGGCGCGACACCCCGTCGCTTGTCCGGACAGTATTAAGAACATATACTGAACGAATGTCGCATCTCGATACCCGCGCCAAGTTGGCGATCCTTGCCGATGCGGCGAAATATGATGCGTCGTGCGCGTCGTCGGGAACGACCAAGCGGACCAGCGCGGGCGGCAAAGGCATTGGCTCGACCGAGGGCAGCGGCATTTGCCACAGCTATGCGCCCGACGGACGGTGCATCTCGCTGCTCAAGATCCTGCTGACCAACAGCTGTACCTTCGACTGCCATTATTGCATCAACCGGCGGTCGTCGAACGTCCGCCGCGCGCGCTTTACCGTCGACGAGGTCGTCCGGCTGACGCTTAATTTCTACAAGCGCAATTATATCGAGGGTCTGTTCCTGTCGTCGGGCATCATCGGATCGTCGGACTATACGATGGAACAGCTCGTCCTCGTCGCCAAGACGCTGCGCATCGACCACGACTTTCGCGGTTACATACACCTCAAGACGATTCCCGACGCCGACCCGGCGCTGATCGAGCAGGCGGGGCTCTACGCCGATCGCCTGTCGATCAACGTCGAATTGCCGACCGAGGCCGGGTTGACCGCGCTCGCGCCCGAAAAGAGTGCGGGCCGCATCCGCACCGCGATGCGCGAGTTGAAAGACGGAATCGACGACAGCCGCGATGCGCGGAAGAAATACCGCAGCGCGCCGAAATTCGCCCCCGCCGGCCAGTCGACGCAGATGATCGTCGGAGCCGATGCTGCGACCGACGCCGATGTCGTCGCGAGCGCATCGGCGCTGTACGGCAAGTTTGGCTTACGCCGAGTCTATTATAGCGCTTTCTCGCCGATCCCCGACGCGAGCGCCGTCCTCCCGCTCGTCCGTCCGCCGCTGATGCGCGAACACCGCCTGTACCAGGCCGACTGGCTGATGCGCTTTTACGGCTTTGCCCCGAGCGAAGTCGCCGACGCGACCGATGGCGGGATGTTGCCGCTCGACATCGATCCGAAGACGGCGTGGGCGCTCAAGCATCGCGCCGATTTCCCCGTCGACATCAACCGCGCGCCGCGCGAGATGTTGCTCCGTATCCCCGGCATGGGGGTCAAGACGGTCAATGCCGTCCTCCGCTCGCGGCGGCAGCGGCGGTTGCGGCTGGACGATCTCGGACGGCTGACACGGTCGATCGACCGGCTGCGCCCCTTCGTTATCGCCGCCGACTGGCGCCCGCTCGCCCTCGCCGATAGCGCGGTCCTGCGCCCGACGTTGGTCAAGGCCGAGCGGTCGCAACTGGAACTGTTTGCCTAATGGGGCTCAGCCCCCACCTGTCAGAGAAATAACAGTTGCGCGATGCCGACCGCCGTCCTTGCCCGACCCGATGACTTCGACGGCTGGCGCACCGCCGCGCGCGGGTTGGTGGCGGCCCGGGTAGCGGGCGCGACGATCGTCTGGCAGGTCGGCGATGTTGCGTCCGACCTCCTCGGCGGTGACGCTGCCCCGGTGGCGACCGAGCCGATGTTCTCGGTCCCCAAGGCGTTCCTTGAAACGGCGCAGCGGGTCATCTGTCATTCCAATCCCGAGCGCTTCGCCTTGCTCTATGCCGCGCTGACGACTCTGCGCGACCGCCCGAAACTGTTCGACGATGCCGCCGATCCGCTCGTCCGTCGGATTTACGACCTCGACAAGAACGTCCGCCGCGACATTCACAAAATGCGCGCGTTCGTCCGCTTCCGCGAAGTCACCGAAGACAGCGACGAGCGCTTCGTCGCGTGGTTCGAACCCGATCACCACATCGTCCGACGCAACGCGGGCTTTTTCGCGCGGCGTTTCGCCAACATGGCATGGTCGATCCTGACGCCCGACGAATGCGTCCACTGGGACGGCGCGCTGACCTTCACCCCCGCCGCGACGCGCGCCGACGCCCCCGACGGCGACCCGCTCGAGGCGACGTGGCGGACCTATTACGCCAGCATTTTCAACCCCGCCCGCCTCAAGGTGAAAGCGATGACGAGCGAGATGCCGCGCAAATATTGGAAGAATTTGCCCGAGGCGTCACTCGTCCCCGGACTGGTTGCGGGCGCGGAGGAGCGGACGCGGATGATGCTCGCCGCCGGTGATGCGGCGGGGCTGACCAACGCCGCCGTTCAGGCGAGTGCCCCGCGCCGCGCGAGCACGCCGGCCGAACCGATCGTGCGGACCGGCAACGGCGGCCCCGCCGACACCCTCGCCGCGCTCCGCGACGAGGCGGTGAGGTGCAAACGCTGCCCATTGTTCAGCCCGGCGACGCAGACGGTGTTCGGCGAGGGGCCGGTCGATGCGCGGCTGGTGTTCGTCGGCGAACAGCCGGGCGATCAGGAAGACTTGGGCGGACGCCCGTTCATCGGCCCGGCGGGGCAGATGTTCGACCGCGCGCTCGCCGCCGCCGGGATCGACCGTAGCCGGGCCTATGTCACCAACGCGGTCAAACACTTCAAGTTCGAGCAACGCGGCAAGCGGCGCATTCACGCCAAACCCGACATCAGCGAAATCGACGCGTGCCGCTGGTGGGTCGACCACGAACGCGCCATCATCAAGCCGCTGGTGACGGTCGCGCTCGGGGCGAGTGCGGCGCGCTCGCTGACCGGTAAGACGGTGACGATCAGCCGCGAACGCGGACGACCGCTGACCCTCGCCGACGGCAGCGAGGCGTGGATCGCCGTCCACCCCAGCTTTCTGCTGCGCATCGAGGATCGCGCGGCGGCCGAAGCCGAATACGACCGCTTCGTCGCCGACTTGGTCGCCGTCCGCGACCGGGTCGCGGCACTAAGCGGCGGCTAACGCATCAACCGATCAACGCACCCGCCCCTTCGCGAAAGGCAAAATAGCCCTTGCGCGCGGACGGCCATGCGGCGTTGTCCCACGCACGACGGACCGATACGATCGCGATCCCATCGTCAGCGACCGCGGCGGCCACGGCGTCGAGCGCGGCGCGGGCCGGACCGATGGGGGCGTATGGCACAACAACCGACGTCACATCACGGCGCTGCGCCCAATCGCGCACAGCTGCCGCTGTCAGACCGGGTAGCATCTCCGCTGGCGCGGCAAAATGCAGTGCAGCTCGGTCGCGGGCATCGGTCAAGGCACTGGCAGCAAAATCCTCGACCGTC
>JBBRQR010000057.1:0-12089 GCA_038226115.1 Sphingomonadales bacterium
AATTCGCGGCGGCCTGAAGGCTGTTGCGCTGACCGATATCGTACAGGTCACCTTGCTTGTACTCGGCGGGCTCGTCATCGCTTATCTGACGCTATCTAAGATTGGTGGCCAAGCTGGGGTGTTCGGCGGTTTTCACGAATTGGTGCGGCGCGTGCCTGACCATTTCAACATGATTCTGGCGAGCGACAATCCGCACTTTAAAGATCTTCCTGGCATCAGTGTGCTGGTAGGAGGTATGTGGATCGCCAATCTTAGCTATTGGGGCTTTAATCAGTACATCATCCAGCGCGCACTTGCCGCCAAAAGCCTAGCTGAAGCACAACGCGGCGTTGTATTCGCAGGTTTTCTGAAGCTATTTATGCCGGTAATTATCGTCCTTCCCGGCATCGCTGCCGTGGTGCTGGCTCCTAACCTTACCAAGCCCGACCAAGCTTATCCAACGATGATGGCATTATTGCCAACTGGCCTGCTTGGGCTTGTTTTTGCTGCACTTATCGCAGCAATTATTGCTTCCACTGCTTCCAAGATTAACTCAATTGCAACGATATTTACGCTCGACATCTATGCCAAGCTTGCGAGTGTGAAAGCCCGTAGCGAAAGGACCGACGTTACTGGCCATGAACAACAACTTGTGCTGGTCGGACGAATCGCCGCTGTCGTTGCAATTATTTTGGCGATGGCAACCGCTCGGCCACTGCTTGGCAGTTTGGATCAAGCGTTCCAATATATTCAGGAATTCTCGGGCTTCGTGACGCCGGGCATTACCATAATCTTCTTGCTTGGGATGTTCTGGCCGCGCGCCACGGAGGGTGGAGCCTTGACCGCTGCGATCGCCTCGGTTGCCCTCAGCTTTGTGTTTTGGTTTCCGGCCAGCATGGGAGGGGTCGCGGCACTCAATGCCATACCCTTTCTAAACCGTATGCTGATCGTATTTTTTATCTCGCTGGCGCTGGCGATTGTCGTTTCGCTCGCTCAGACCCCACGTGAAGGCGCTAACCTTATCACGATGCATGGGGTGAGTTTTCGCACGTCAGCCGGATTTAACGTTGCGGCGGGCGTGATCGTGATCATTCTCGTCGCGCTATATGCGATTTGGTGGTGACCCGCTTTTCGGGCGTCGTCCTCGCCGTCGATTGGGGGACCACCAATAGACGCGTATTTCGGATCGAAAATGGCGTGGCCACGGCCACCGAGCGCGATTCGCTCGGGGTGACCGGCATTTCATCACACGCTTATGCGCCCGAAGTCGCTGCGATACGGGCGCGCTTTGGCGATCTGCCGATGCTCCTTGCGGGCATGGTCGGCTCTAATATCGGCTGGCGCGCAGTGTCCTATGTCGCTGCTCCCGCTGGTC
The DNA here is from genome assembly GCA_038226115.1 of Sphingomonadales bacterium. GTDB lineage: Bacteria > Pseudomonadota > Alphaproteobacteria > Sphingomonadales > Sphingomonadaceae > Polymorphobacter_B. The sequence continues at coordinate 1,355 of JBBRQR010000057.1, forward strand.
TTCCCGCGCTGGCCGGCGGGCTGGGGTGGGTCGACGAACGAACGGCAATCGTCCCCGGCATTTCCTTTGCCACTGTGGATCGCGCCGACGTCATGCGCGGAGAAGAAGTCCAGGTGCTGGGCGCAGTTGCCGCTGGCCTCGTGCCGCCTGACGCTCTGGTATGTCAGCCCGGCACGCACTGCAAATGGGCCACGTTAAACGATGGAGAAATCCAAGCCTTCACCACCGCAATGACCGGCGAATTATTCGCATTATTGCGTACACACGGCCTGCTCGCTCCGCAACTAGGAGCTCAGGTCACGCCCGGATCTGCGTTTCGAGAAGGTGTTGAGGCGGGCAAGGCGAATGACCTCGCAGCATCGCTTTTTGGCATCCGTGCCGCGAAGCTTCTTGGGCGACGCGATGATGCCGATGCGGCAAGTCATGCGAGCGGGCTTCTGATCGGTAGCGATGTCGCCGCACGGGTGAAACATCCCGGTGACGTGTATATTCTTGCCGACCCCTACCTCGGCGAACTTTACGCTATCGCAGTTGCCGCAAATGGCGGCACGGCCCACATCGTCGACAGCCACGCCGCATTCGTTGCCGGAATAGTCGCTTTGGAAAAATTGATCGCATGACCGCCATCACCAATTTCGATGCCGCCTTTGCGCGCTGTCCCCTGATTGCAATTCTGCGTGGCGTCCGACCGAACGAAGTCGTCGACATCGCCGACGCCTTGATCGAGGCAGGCTTCACATTAATCGAAGTGCCCCTGAATTCGCCTGACCCGTTTGAGAGTATCGCTCGGCTTGTCCAGCGCTGCGCCGGATGTGCAGAAATTGGGGCGGGCACGGTGCTGCGCGTGGACGATGTCACCGCAGTTCGCGATGCGGGTGGTACGATGATCATTTCGCCCAATGCCAAGTTAGAGGTAATCCGAAAAAGCGTCGACGCGGGCCTGGTTTCGCTGCCCGGAATTGCCACTCCGAGTGAGGCGTTCGCCGCGCTCGAGGCGGGCGCGGCTGCTTTGAAACTGTTCCCAGCGGAAGGTGCCAACCCGACCGTGCTCAAGGCGATGCGCACGGTGCTACCGGTTGGCACGCGCATCCTTCCGGTAGGCGGCATCGCACCCAATACGATGGCGCCGTGGCTGACGAGCGGAGCGGCAGGTTTCGGACTTGGCTCGGCTCTATACTCAGTTGGGAGCACAGCACATGAGGTCGGTGCACGCGCTCGCGCGTTCATAGCTGCACTAGCCGATGCCCGCGCCGCGTAAACGAGTCGTCGTCGTCGGCGGCGGGACCGCCGGGTGGATGGCCGCGAGCGCGCTGGCAAAGCTGTTGCCGCACGCGTGCAGCGTACATCTGGTCGAATCGGCCGAGATTGGAATTGTCGGCGTTGGCGAAGCGACCTTGCCGCATCTTCGCGCTTTCATTCAAACGCTTGGGCTCGACGAGACTGCGTTTATGGCCGCAACTCACGCAACGTTCAAACTTGGCATCGATTTTCACGATTTTGGGCGGATTGGAGAGCATTACCTTCATCCGTTCGGCGGCTTTGGGCAGCCACTTCAGGGCGTGGCGTTCTTTCAATACTGGCTACGCATGCGCGCTTCGCGCGGCGATAATCTATTCGCTTATTCGCCTTGCAACGTCATGGCCGCCGCCAACCGCTTCGCTCGACCGTCGATGGACCGGGCTTCGCCGTTCGCAAATATCAGCTACGCTTACCAATTCGACGCAACGCTGTTCGGACCATATCTGCGGACCCATGCTCAATCGCTCGGGGCCAAGCGTACCGAGGGCAAAATAGTCTCGGTTCAGCGAGACCCGCTTAACGGCGACATCGCATCGTTGACAATGGCCGACGGCTGCCGGATCGAAGGGGATCTGTTCATCGATTGCTCGGGCTTTCGCAGCCTTCTGCTCGGCGAAGCGTTGGGTGAAACATGGAAGACTGGTCGCGCTGGCTCCCGTGCGATCGGGCCGTTGCTGTTCCTTGTGCATCTGCCACAAAACAGATCGAACCCTATACCCGCGCGACCGCCATGCCGGGCGGCTGGCGCTGGCGAATCCCGCTTCAACACCGCGTTGGTAACGGTTACGTTTATTCTAGCGCGCATGTGTCCGACGACGAGGCGGTTAAGGCTTTGCTTGGTTCGATCGAGAGCGCACCTCTTGCCGATCCGCGTCCACTTCGCTTCCAAGCCGGACGCCGCCGCCATAGCTGGGTTGGCAACGTCGTCGCAGTCGGACTCGCATCAGGCTTTCTCGAACCGCTGGAGTCGACAAGCATCTATCTTGCCCAAGCGGCGATTATGGAATTGATCGCACTTTTCCCATTGGACGCCATCGAAGCAGCTGATCGGGCCGCATTCAATACAGCCGTGGACTACGAATACGACCGTATTCGCGATTTCCTGATTCTACATTGTCACGCGACAGAACGTGACGATGCGCCGTTCTGGGATCACGTTCGAACCATGACGGTGCCCGACTCACTTCTGGAAAAGCTTGATTTGTTCAGGCGCGCGGGCCGGATCGCGCGGTACGACCGCGGCTTGTTCTTCGAACCGAGCTGGATCGCGGTCATGGTGGGCCAAGGTATTTTGCCCGAAGGTTGGGACCAGCGCGTCGATGCCGTCGAAGCAGTCGCCCTCGGTGGCGCAATGGATCGCTTGCGCGGCCGGATCGCCACCGAGGTCGCAATGATGCCGGAGCACGCGGCGGTGCTCGCGCAACATGGTTGATCCGGATCGCGCGATCCGCTCGATTGCGATCGTCGGCGGCGGCATCGTGGCGCTCTCTGCAGCGCTAGCTTTACGCCAAGCCTTGCCGCAGGTTGCGGTAACTTTAGTGGAAACGCCGCCGGATTCGGCAGCGTTGGCCGATCGCCTGACCACCGCGTGGCCTTCGATCAACCGCTTCCATTCGGCGATTGGCCTGACCGAGGCCCAGTTGATTGCAAGCGGCGCGGGTATGCCCTTGCTCGGAATCCGCTTCGACGACCCAGCATCGGGCACGCCCCCTTTCTTTCTGGTTCATGGACAATATGGCGTACCAATCGGTTCGGTACCGTTCCATGAGATTTGGGCCCGCGCATGGCGTGCGGGACGCGCCCGTCCTTATTCGGAATATTCGACTGCGGCTGTGCTCGCCGGTGCAGGTCGCTTCGTGCATCCCGAGGTTAATCCTGAATCGCCGTTGTCGACCTACGACTATGGCTGGCGACTCGATGCGGGACGCTACCTGACATTGCTCTCCATTCTCGCAGACCGGATGCGAACACGTCGCATCAATGGAGTTGTGGGGGGCATAACCCGTCGGTTCGATGGCGGCATCGCCTCAGTCCAACTGAGCGACGGCCGTGATGTTGTGGCGGATCTTTTTATCGAATGTACAGGACCGGCTGCGCCGCTCTCTCAACTTCTCGAACTGCCGTTCACAGATTGGGGCGCATATTTGCAAGCCGACCGCGTCTTAATCGCCGATCAGGCGCCGTCTTGTGTCGGATCCTGTGACGCAGTGACGGCGACCCAGCTTGGCTGGCGCACGGAGGCCTGCCTGTCGGACCGTTCGATGCTGGGCATTGCCGTTCGTGCCGGGCACGAACACGCGGCTGTCACGCTGCTCGACGGTCATGCTCCCGAAACTGTGCGACTCAGACCCGGGTGCCGCGACCCGTGGCGGCACAATTTACTGGCAATCGGCGATGCCGCGATCGCGGTCGGACCCGTTCCCGGTGTTCATTTGCACCTCGCCCATCTTGCAATCGGACGCGCGATCGAACTGATGCCCGGGCGCGACTGCCATATCAGCGAGATCGATGAATACCGCCGTCGCGCGGCGCGGGAGGGCGCCCGCCTTCGCAACTTCCTCAAATTGTTCGAGCAAAACCCAAGACCGGAATGCTTGGACGAATTGACCGACCAATTCGTCAGGCGCGGTCGATTTATTTCTTACGACGACGACGCAATACCAGACGAAATGTGGATCGCAGCTCTGATCGGACGTGGCTTCATCCCACAGGCGACAAGCACCCTGTGCCAAGCGATTGACCCCACGCAAGCCGATGCTCTGCTGACCGAGCTTTGTGTGGGGTTAGCCACGTTGCCAAGCCAGTTGCCATCTTACAGGGATTATCTGGCTACCGCGGCTCGTCGGTGACCCATGTCGATTCTGCGGCAGACAGTCCGGCGAAACCCGCGAGCAGAAACAAAAAAGCACGCTTCATCTGTGAGGCGCGGAAAGGAAGTATTTATGCTCAAGCGCTTACGTCATTGAATATCGGAAAATATATGGTAACTTATTGATGTCTTGATAAATTTGTACCGAAGATAACCACGTGTTACGTCGTGTTGCATGCGCCCGTAGCTCAGTTGGATAGAGCACGGGACTTCTAATCCTGAGGTCGCTGGTTCGAATCCAGCCGGGCGCACCACGACTGTCGGCGGCGGCGGGCGATGCGGCGATCGACACCAAAGCACGGTCAGTGGGATGCCGGTCATGGGACGAAGCAGTTGAGTTTGAGCGACGAACCTGGCTCCACCGATGGCAACGTCTTTGCCTTGTTCGAAGCTGCGGCATACGCACGGTCCGAGCGGCCGTTCCTGATCGTTGCCGGGGGGCCGCTGCTGACCTACGGCGCGATGTTGACCGAAACCGCGCGCGCGGCGGCGTGGCTGCAGACGATGGGGGTGACGCCGGGCGCGCGCGTGCTCGTGCAGGTCGACAAGTCGCCCGCCGCTGTCATCCTGTACCTCGCCTGCCTGCGCGCCGGCGGCGTCTATGTTCCGCTAAACACCGCCTATCAACCGGCTGAGCTTGCATATTTCATCGACGATTCCGCGCCGTCGCTGCTCGTGACGAGCCCCGGCCTGCCCGGTGCGGCGGTTGCCTTTACCGGCGCGCGCATGTCGCTGGGCGGCGACCTTGACGCCGCGCCATGGGCGACGACCGACGCGCCGTTCGCGGCGACCCGCGTCGGCCGCGACGACCCCGCCGCCATCCTGTACACCTCGGGAACGACGGGGCGGTCGAAGGGAGCGGTGCTGACACACGACAACCTCGCGTCGAACGTCGCGGTTCTGGGCCGGACGTGGGACTGGCGCGATGATGATATCGTGTTGCACGCGCTGCCTTTTTTCCACGTCCACGGCCTGTTCGTTGCGCTCCATTGCGCGCTCCTCCATGCGTCGCCGATCCTGTTTCACGACCGCTTCGACGTCACGGCGGTGATCCGCGATCTGCCCGCCGCGACCGTCTTCATGGGGGTGCCGACGTTCTATACCCGTTTGCTCGGCGAGCCGGCATTCGACGCCAAATTGTGCAGCAATATCCGCGTCTTCATCAGCGGCTCGGCCCCTCTCCTCGACGCCACGTTCACCGAATTTGCCAGCCGGACGGGTCATTCGATTTTGGAGCGGTATGGGATGACCGAGGCGTTGATGGTGACGTCGAACCCATATGGTGGACCGCGTATTGCCGGGACGGTGGGGACGGCGCTGCCGGGAATCGCGGTTCGACTCGGCGCGACGGGGGTGCTCGAGATCAAGGGCCCGAACCTGTTCGCCGGTTATTGGCGCAACCCCGACAAGACGGCGGAGGACCATACTGCCGACGGTTATTTCATCAGCGGCGACATCGCGACGATCGACGTGGCTGGCGTCGTCTGTATCGTCGGCCGCGCCAAGGACCTTATTATTTCTGGGGGTTACAACATCTACCCCAAGGAAATCGAGCTGGCGATCGATGCGATCGACGGCGTCGTCGAGAGCGCAGTGATCGGCGCGCCGCATCCCGATTTCGGCGAGGGTGTCGTCGCCGTGGTCGTTGCCAACGACGTTAAACCGGCGACGATCATGGCGGCGCTCGCGGTTGAGATCGCCGCGTTCAAGCGCCCCAAACGGGTCATCATCGTCGACGAACTGCCGCGCAACGCGATGGGCAAGGTGCAGAAGGGCGAACTCCGCGACCGCTATAAGAACGTATTCGGTTAGTTTTCCGTGACTCCCCCGTGATCCGCCCGCGGTGTCGCGACACCACGGCGGCCGCCCACGGACCTAGTTTGCGCCGCTGCGAACGTCGCCGGGAACGCCCGTTTCGGGGGCGTTTTCCCAGCCTCCGCCGAGCGCCTTGAACACCGCGACCTGATCGGTGACGAGCGCCGCACGCGATTGCGCAAGAGCCGCTTCGGCGGTCGCCAGCGTCCGCTGCGCGTCGAGAACGGCGAGGAAATTTTCCGCCCCGGCACGGTACCGCAAGTCGACGATCCGCGCCGCTTCGGCACTGTAATCGCGCGTCGCGCCGAGCGCGGTCGAGCGGTCGAGCGCACCGGCGAGGTCGGATAACGCCGTTTCGGTCTCACGCAGCGCCGTCAGCACCGTGCCGTCGAACGTCGCCAGCGCCGCCTCGTTCGACGCGCGCGCTTGGCGGATGCGGGCGCGAGCGACGGTGATGTTGGGGAAGGTCCAGCTGAGCAATGGACCGAGGCTGAAACGGAAGCTGCCGTCGCTGCCAAGCTGGCCGAGACTGATGCCCGACGTCCCGAGCGACCCGCCGAGCGAAATCTTCGGATACAGCGAAGCAGTCGCGACGCCGATCCGCGCGGTCGCCGCCGCCAGTTGGCGATCGGCCTGACGAATATCGGGGCGGCGCTTGAGCAGTGCGGTGCCGTCGCCGACCGGGATTGGCTGCTTGACCTGCGGCGGCGTCGTGCACGCGGCGGCGGCGGGGGCGATTTCCTCGGGCGCGTGGCCGGTGAGAACGCTCAGCCGGAACAGCGCGGCGCGGCGTGCGGCGAGAAACGGCGGCAGCGTCGCGCGAACCTGTTCATACTGCGCGTGCGCCCGCGACGTATCTAGCGGCGTGCCGCGTCCGGCGAGCGCGAGGTTTTCGGTCAGCTCGACCGTCTGCGACTGGAGCGTGAGCGAGCGGCGCGCGACATCGGCCTGCAAAGCCGCCGAACAGGCATCGGCATAGGCGCGCGCGGTTTCGGCGGCGACGCTCGTCCGCACGGTATCGCGCTGCGCTTCCTGTGCGGCGACATCGGCGCGCGAGGCAGCGATGTCGCGGCGGACGCGGCCATACAGGTCGAGCTCGTAGCTGACATCGAGCCCGGTCGAATAATATTCCCCCTGATAGCCGCCGCCACCGCCAGTGTTACCGGAGCCGCCGCCCGTCGCGCCGCCACCACCCACGCCACCGCCGCCCACGCCGCCGCTCGATCCGTTGCTCTTGAGATAGGTCGCCGACGCGCTGATCGATGTCGATGGCAGCCGCTGGGCACGGGTTTCGCTCAGCACCCCCCGCGCGCGACGCAGGTTGGCGGTGGCGACACGGAGATCGGTGTTCGCGGTCAGCGCCTCGGTGACGAGCGCGTCGAGCGCCGGATCGTCGTACAACTGCCACCATTTATCGGGGAGCGCAGTCGCCGACACCGCGATCGAGTCGCTCGCGGCGAACCGCCCCGCCGCGACCGGCGGAGTTGGCGCAGGGTGGTAGTTCGGGCCGACGGCGCAGGCTCCCAGCGCTAACGTGGCAAACAATAGACCCTGGCGCATCATTCCGCCGCCTCCGGCGCGGGGAGAGCCTCAGGCGCACCGCCACCCGTCGTTTTGCGGATATGCACGGTCGGCAGCTTCGACGTCACCCAGCTGGCGATGACGTAAAACACCGGGGTGAACAGGAGCCCGAACACCGTCACGCCGATCATCCCGAAGAACACTGCCGTGCCGAGCGCCTGCCGCATTTCCTGCCCCGGTCCGCTGGCGAAAACGAGCGGCAGCACACCGAGGATGAAGGCGAACGAGGTCATCAGAATCGGGCGCAACCGCGTCTTGGCGGCGTTTTCGGCCGCTTGCCACCGCGTCGACCCACGTTCCTCGTCCTGCTTGGCGAATTCGACGATCAGAATAGCGTTCTTGGCGGCAAGACCGACGAGAACGACCAATCCGATCTGCGTCAGAATATTATTGTCGAACCCCCGGATATTGACCCCGACGATCGCCGCCAACAGGCACATCGGCACGATCAGAATGACCGCAAACGGCAGGATCAGCGATTCGTATTGCGCCGCGAGCAAAAGGAAAACGAATACGACGGCGAGGGCGAAAACGATCGTCGCGGTATTGCCCTGCGTCTTCTGCTGATAGGCGAGTTCGGTCCATTCGAAGCCGAAGCCTGCCGGCAATGTCTTCGCGGCGAGATCCTCCATCGCCTTGAGCGCCTGCCCCGACGAGAAACCGGGCTTGGTGTCGCCCTGCAGCTCGGCCGCCGGGTAGAGATTGTGGCGGACGACGCGGTACGGCCCGCTGTCGTCGCGTAACGTCGCGACCGAGCCGATCGGCACCATCGTTCCGCTCGCCGACCGCGTCTTGAGGTTCACGATGTCCGACGGTTGATGGCGGAATGGCGCGTCGGCCTGCGCGGTGACGCGGTACGTGCGCCCGAACAGGTTGAAGTCGTTGATGTAGCTCGATCCGAGATAGGTGTTGAGCGTCTCGAAGATCGCCGACGGGGCGACGCCGAGCTGCTGCGCCTTTTCGCGGTCGATGTCGGCGAACAGGCGCGGCGTGCCGGTATTGAACAGGGTGAAAACGCTCGTCAGCCCCGGCGTTCCGTTCGCCGCCATCATCATCCCGAAGGTCGCCTTTTCGAGCGCGGCGGGGCCAGCGTTGTTGCGGTCCTGGACCATCATCTTATAGCCGCCGCCGGTGCCGATACCGCGAACCGGGGGCGGCGCGATGACCAGCACGTTGGCCGCGTCGATGCCGCCAAGCGTCTTGCGGAGATCGCCAAGGATCGACGCGCCGGTCTGGTGGTGATCGCGGCGGACAGCAAAGTCATCGAGCGCGAGGAACATCGTCGCCGCGTTCGGGGCGTTCGAGAAGCTCGCGCCGTCGAGCCCGGCGATGTTGACGATGTGGTTGACGCCGGGAACCTTGAGCGCCTTCGCCACGGTCGTCCGCAGAACCGCCGTCGTCCGTTCGAGCGTCGATCCCGGCGGCATCTGGACGACGCCGATCAGATAACCCTGATCCTGCGCCGGAATAAAACCGCTCGGCGTCGCGGTGAAGCGCCACGCGGCGAGGCCGAGGAGCGCGACATAGGCGATCAGGATGACGCCGATCAGCCGCACCGTCCGCGCCGTCAGCCGCCCATAGCGGTCGGACAGCCAGTCGAAGCCCCGATTGAAGCCATTCGCTGCCCGCTTGACCGGGGCGAACAGCCCGCGTGGCGCGTCATGGTCGGGATGATACGGCTTGAGCAGCATCGCCGCGAGCGCCGGCGACAGGGTCAGCGAGACGAGGCACGAGATCAGCGTCGCCGACGAAATCGTCAGCGCGAACTGCTTGTAGAACTGCCCCGAAATGCCGCTGATAAACGCCGTCGGGATGAACACCGCGCACAGCGTTAGCGCGATCGCGATCAGCGCGCCGCCGACCTCGTCCATCGTCGCGAACGCCGCGTCATGCGGGCTTAGGCCATTTTTCAACTCGCGCTCGACGTTTTCGACGACGACGATCGCATCGTCGACGACGATGCCGATGGCAAGCACCAGCCCGAACAGCGACAGGTTGTTCAGCGAATAGCCGAACGCGGCCATCACCGCGAAGGTGCCGATCAGCGAGACCGGGATCGCGAGAACCGGGATCAGCGCCGCGCGCCAGCTTTGGAGGAAGACGAGGACAACGAGGACAACGAGCGCGACCGCCTCGATCAGCGTCTGCTGGACGCTGTCGATCGACGCCTGAACATAGGTCGTCGGATTATATGGGATGGAATAGGCGACGCCGGGCGGAAAATCCTTCTTCGCTTCCTCCATCGTCTTGACGATCGATGCCGCCGTTGCGAGCGCGTTCGATCCCGGCAACTGCGTCATGCCGAGCCCGACACCCTGAACGCCGTTGACGAAGCCGCTGGTGGTATAGTCCTGCGCGCCGACCTCGATCCGCGCGACATCGCTGACCCGCGTCACCGCGCCGTTCGCATCGGCCTTGATGACGATGTCGCCGAACTGTTGCGGCGTCGTCAGCCGCCCCTGTGTCTGGACGCTGAGTTCGAACCCCGACCCGCCCTTGGCGAACGGCGGTGCGCCGACGCTGCCCGCCGCGACCTGGACATTCTGCGACCGGAGCGCGGCGACGATCTCGCTCGCGTTGAGATTGCGCGACGCCGCCTTTTCGGGATCGATCCAGATCCGCATCGCATAGTCACGCGCGCCGAAGACGTTGACGCCCCCGATACCCTGCAGCCGCAGCAGCCGGTCGCGGACCTGAAGCGTCGCATAGTTCGACAGATATTGCGTATCATGGCTGTTGTCGGGCGACGTCAGGAACACGACCATCAGAATGTCGGGGGTGTTCTTGCGCGTCTGGACGCCCAGCACCTGCACCTGTTGCGGCAGGCGCGGCAGCGCTGATTGAACCCGGTTCTGGACGAGTACCTGCGCAGTATCGAGGTTGGTGCCGAGCTTGAATACGACGTTGACCGTCACCCGCCCGTCGCCGGTCGACGACGACGTGATGTACAGCATGTTCTCGACGCCGTTGATCTCCTGCTCGAGTGGCGCGGCGACGGTATCGCCGAGCACCTCGGCCGACGCACCGGGGTACGACGCGCTGACGGCGATCGTCGGCGGCGCGATCTCGGGATATTGCGCGACCGGCAGCGACGGATAAGCGAACAGGCCGATCAGGACGATCAGGACCGAGATGACCCCGGCGAAGATCGGGCGATCGATGAAGAAATGC
>JBBRQR010000058.1:0-12007 GCA_038226115.1 Sphingomonadales bacterium
ACGAGAAGATCGTCAAGGAAGACGTCTTCACCTCGATCCACATCGAGGAATTCGAGGTCATGGCCCGCGATACGAAGCTCGGGCCGGAGGACATCACCCGCGACATCCCCAACGTCGGCGAGGAAGCGCTGCGCAACCTCGACGAGGCGGGCATCGTCTACATCGGGGCCGAGGTCGAGCCGGGCGATATCCTGTGCGGCAAGATCACGCCGAAGGGCGAATCGCCGATGACGCCGGAGGAAAAGCTCCTTCGCGCGATCTTCGGTGAAAAGGCGTCCGACGTTCGCGATACGTCGCTCAAGCTGCCGCCGGGCGTTGCCGGGACGGTCGTCGAGGTCCGGGTGTTCAACCGCCACGGCATCGACAAGGACGAACGCGCGATGCAGATCGAGCGCGAGGAAATCGAACGCCTCGACAAGGACGCCGCCGACGAACGTGGCATCCTCGATCGTTCGACCTATGCGCGTCTCAAGACGATGCTTCTCGGCCAGACCTCGGCGGCGACGCCGAAGGGCCTGAAGAAGGGCGGCATCATCGACGATGCCGTTCTCGCCGAGCAGCCGCGCCGCGAATGGTGGAAGTTCGGCGTCGCCGACGATGCCGTGCAGAGCGACCTCGAAGCGTTGAAGGCGCAGTGGGAAGAGGCGTCGAAGTCGATCGACGCGCGCCTCGACGACAAGCGCACCAAGCTCCAGGCGGGCGACGAACTGCCGCCGGGTGTCCTCAAGATGGTCAAGGTGTTCGTCGCGGTGAAGCGCAAGCTCCAGCCCGGCGACAAGATGGCCGGACGCCACGGCAACAAGGGCGTCATCAGCCGCATCCTGCCGCAGGAGGACATGCCGTTCCTCGCCGACGGGACGCCGGTCGACATCGTGCTCAATCCATTGGGCGTGCCGAGCCGGATGAACGTCGGGCAGATCTTCGAGACGCACCTTGGTTGGGCCGCGCGTGGTCTCGGCAAGCAGATCGGGGCGATGCTCGAGGATATTTACGCCAAGGGCCAGGGTCTTGCGACTGCCGACACGAGCGAGCTGCGCGGCAAGCTGAAAGACATCTACGGCCACCAGTACGACAGCGACATCGCTCAGCTGAACGGCGAGGAACTGGGCGAACTCGCGCAGAACCTGTCGCTCGGCGTGCCGATGGCGACCCCGGTGTTCGACGGCGCGCGCGAGGCGGACGTGTCGAACATGCTCGAACTCGCCGGTCTCGATGCGTCGGGGCAGGTCGAGCTGTTCGACGGGCGCTCGGGCGATATGTTCGATCGTAAGGTGACGGTCGGCTATATCTACATGCTCAAGCTCCACCACTTGGTCGACGACAAGATCCACGCGCGGTCGATCGGGCCGTACTCGCTCGTTACCCAGCAGCCGCTGGGCGGCAAGGCGCAGTTCGGTGGGCAGCGCTTCGGCGAGATGGAGGTGTGGGCGCTCCAGGCCTATGGCGCGGCGTACACGCTCCAGGAGATGCTGACGGTCAAGTCCGACGACGTTATCGGAAGGACCAAGGTTTACGAGGCGATCGTCAAGGGCGACGACACGTTCGAGGCCGGCATCCCCGAAAGCTTCAACGTGCTCGTCAAGGAGATGCGCTCGCTGGGGTTGAACGTCGAGCTGCAGAACCACGCGAAGGTCGAGTAGGGATCGCCTCCCCTTCCCTTCAGGGGAGGGGTCGGGGGTGGGGGACGAGGGCGCAGCCGAGTTCGGCGCTGCCCACGCCCCACCCCCGGGCCGCGGCAAGTGCCGCGTCTCTCGCTCCTCCCCTGAAGGGGAGGGGAGCCAGATTTAAAGGACGGATGTTATGAACACCGAACTGATGAACTTCTTCAATCCCGCTGCGAAGCCGGAGACGTTCGACCAGATTCAGATCAGCCTCGCCAGCCCTGAGCGCATCCGCTCGTGGTCGTTCGGTGAGATCAAGAAGCCCGAGACGATCAACTACCGGACGTTCAAGCCCGAGCGCGACGGTCTGTTCTGCGCGCGTATCTTCGGTCCGATCAAGGACTATGAGTGCCTGTGCGGTAAGTACAAGCGAATGAAGTATAAGGGCATCGTCTGCGAAAAGTGCGGTGTCGAGGTCACCGTGTCGAAGGTCCGCCGCGAGCGGATGGGGCACATCGAGTTGGCCGCTCCCGTCGCGCACATCTGGTTCCTGAAGTCGCTGCCGTCGCGTATCGGCACGCTGCTCGACATGCCGCTCAAGAACCTCGAGCGCGTCCTGTATTTCGAACAGTATGTCGTTCTCGAACCCGGCGTTCTCGACGGTGACGAGGTCCGCAAGCTGCTCGGCTGGGGGACGCCCGACAAGAAGTGGAACAAGTTCGCCCTGCTGACCGAGGACGAGTTCGTCACGCTGCAGGATGAGCACGGCGAAGACAGCTTCATCGCCGGCATCGGCGCCGAGGCGATCCGCAAGCTGCTCGAGGATATCGACGCGCCCGCCGAATACGCCACGCTCGAGGAAGAACTGCGGACGACCAAGTCGGAACTGAAACCCAAGAAGATCATCAAGCGGATGAAGGTGCTCGAGCACTTCATTCCGCAGACCGACGCCGAGGGTAATGTCACCGCGCCGATCAACCGTCCCGAGTGGATGGTGTTGAACGTCGTCCCGGTCATCCCGCCCGAACTCCGTCCGCTCGTGCCCCTCGACGGCGGGCGCTTCGCGACGTCGGACCTGAACGACCTGTATCGCCGCGTCATCAACCGCAACAACCGGCTGAAGCGGCTGATCGAGCTTCGCGCGCCCGACATCATCGTCCGCAACGAAAAGCGGATGCTGCAGGAGGCGGTCGACGCGCTGTTCGACAACGGCCGTCGCGGGCGGACGATCACTGGCGCGAACAAGCGACCGTTGAAGTCGCTGTCCGACATGCTCAAGGGCAAGCAGGGGCGTTTCCGCCAGAACCTGCTCGGCAAGCGCGTCGATTATTCGGGCCGCTCGGTCATCGTGACGGGTCCCGAGCTCAAGCTCCACCAGTGCGGGCTGCCGAAGAATATGGCGCTCGAACTGTTCAAGCCGTTCATCTACGCCCGGCTCGACGCCAAGGGTCTGTCGATGACCTTGAAGCAGGCCAAGAAGTGGGTCGAAAAGGAACGCAAGGAAGTCTGGGACATCCTCGACGAGGTTATCCGCGAGCATCCCGTTCTCCTCAACCGCGCACCGACGCTTCACCGTTTGGGAATCCAGGCGTTCGAGCCGGTGCTGATCGAGGGTAAGGCGATCCAGCTGCACCCGCTCGTCTGCTCGGCATTCAACGCCGACTTCGACGGCGACCAGATGGCGGTCCACGTTCCGCTCAGCCTCGAAGCGCAGCTCGAAGCGCGCGTCCTGATGATGTCGACGAACAACATCCTCAGCCCCGCGAACGGCAAGCCGATCATCGTCCCGTCGCAGGACATGGTGCTCGGACTCTATTACCTGTCGATGGACCGCGAGGGCGAGCCGGGTGCCGGCATGGCATTCGCCAACATGGCGGAGGTCCATCAGGCGCTCCACGCCAAGGCGGTGACGCTCCATTCGAAGATTACCGCGCGCGTCGAAACAACCGACGAGGACGGCAAGATGGTGCTTCGCCGCGTCGTCACCACGCCGGGCCGGATGCTGCTGGGCGAGACGCTGCCGAAGAGCCACAAGGTGCCGTTCGAGGTCATCAACCGTCTGCTGATCAAGAAGGATCTCGCCGACGTTATCGACATCGTCTACCGGCATTGCGGCCAGAAGGAGACCGTGCTGTTCGCCGATGCGATCATGCGGCTGGGCTTCGAAAATGCGTTCAAGGCGGGCATCAGCTTCGGCAAGGACGACATGGTCATTCCACCGGAAAAGACCAAAATGGTCAACGACACCCGTGGCTTGGTCAAGGATTTCGAGCAGCAGTATCAGGATGGCCTGATTACGCAGGGCGAGAAGTACAACAAGGTCGTCGATGCGTGGGCGCGCTGCGGCGACAAGGTGGCCGACGCGATGATGCGCGAGATTTCGGCGCGACCGATCGACGATGCCGGTCGTGAAAAGCCGATCAACTCGATCTACATGATGGCGCATTCGGGTGCTCGTGGTTCGCAGGCGCAGATGAAGCAGCTTGCGGGGATGCGCGGGCTGATGGCGAAGCCGTCGGGCGAGATCATCGAAACGCCGATCATCTCGAACTTCAAGGAAGGTCTGCCCGTCCTCGAATACTTCAACTCGACCCACGGCGCGCGCAAGGGTCTCGCCGATACCGCGTTGAAGACGGCGAACTCGGGCTATCTGACGCGGCGTCTGGTCGATGTGTCACAGGACTGTGTCGTCATCGAGGACGACTGCAAGACCGAGCGCGGCATGACGATGAAGGCGATCGTCGAAGGCGGCAATACGATCGTGTCGCTGTCGGAGCGCATCCTCGGGCGGACCGTCCTCGACGACATCGTCGATGCGAAGACCGGCGAGGTGCTCGCGCCCGCCGGGATGTTGCTCAGCGAAGTCGACGTCGCCAAGATCGAGAAGGCGGCCGTGGCCGAAGTCAAGATTCGCTCGCCGTTGCTGTGCGAGACCAAGGGCGGCGTCTGCGGCACCTGCTATGGCCGTGACCTCGCGCGCGGAACGCCGGTCAACATCGGCGAGGCAGTCGGTGTCATCGCCGCGCAGTCGATCGGCGAGCCGGGGACGCAGCTGACGATGCGGACGTTCCACATCGGTGGCGCGGCGCAGGTCAGCGAGCAGTCGACTCTCGACGCGCTCGTCGACGGCACCGTCATGCTGCGGAACATGTCGACCATCCGCGACAGCCGTGGGCGCAACATCTCGATGGCGCGCAACGGCGAACTCGTCCTGCTCGACAGCGACGGGCGCGAGCGGTCGATCCACCGTATCGCTTACGGCACGGCGCTGATCCACCTCGACGGCGCGATCGTCAGCAAGGGCGATCGCCTCGCCGACTGGGATCCGTACACGCTCCCGGTCATCACCGAGAAGTCGGGCAAGGTGAAGTATCAGGACCTCGTCGAGGGCCTGTCGATGTCGGAGAATGTCGACGATGCGACCGGCATCGCCAACAAGGTCGTCACCGATTGGCGCTCGACCAAGCAGAAGGAGGAGCTGCGTCCGCGCATCACCCTTCTCGACGACGACTCGGGTGAAAGTGCGCGTTACCTGCTCGCGGTCGGCGCAATTCTGTCGGTCAATGACGGTCAGGATGTCGAGGCAGGCGACGTCGTCGCGCGTATCCCGAAGGACGCCGCCAAGACGCGCGACATCACCGGCGGTCTGCCGCGTGTTGCCGAGCTGTTCGAGGCGCGTATCCCGAAGGACAATGCGGTCATCGCCCGCGTCAACGGGCGCGTCGAGTTCGGCAAGGACTATAAGACCAAGCGCCGGATCAACATTCGTCCCGAAGACGGGTCGGAAGTCGCCGAGTACATGATTCCCAAGGGCAAGCATGTCTCGGTGCAGGAAGGCGACTATGTCCGCCGCGGCGATTATCTGATCGACGGCAACCCGAACCCGCACGACATTCTAGATGTGTTGGGGATCGAGCCGCTCGCCGAGTTCCTGTGCGCCGAAATCCAGGAAGTCTATCGACTTCAGGGCGTGCGGATCAACGACAAGCACATCGAAACGATCGTTCGCCAGATGCTGCAGAAGGTCGAGATCACCAAGTCGGGGGGCACAACGATGCTCGTCGGCGAGCAGGTCGACCGGCTCGAGATGGAGGAGCAGAACGCCAAGCTCGGCAAGGGCGAAGCGGCGGCCGAAGGCAAGCCGGTGCTGCTCGGTATCACCAAGGCATCGCTCCAGACCAAGAGCTTCATCAGTGCCGCATCGTTCCAGGAAACGACGCGCGTGCTGACCGAAGCGGCGGTTCAGGGCAAGGTCGACACGCTGACCGGGCTCAAGGAGAACGTCATCGTCGGGCGCCTGATCCCGGCGGGTACGGGCGCGGCAATGGCGCGGATGCGAGTGACGGCAACGTCGCGCGACGCAGCGCTGCGCGCGAGCCAGGCGGCGAAGCTCGAAGCGATGCCGCTGCCACCGGCGGCCGACAGCCTGTCGTCGCCGCTGGGCGTTGTCGTCGGGTGATGACACGGGGCGCGGCAGCGATGCCGCGCCTTCGTCGCTCAGACTCGCTCACCTCGTAAGCGAACGTGGTCTGCAAGATCAAAAACCCTGCCGGAGCGATCCGGCGGGGTTTTTTATCGGTCGCTGCCGAAACGATGCAGCCGTTCTCGATTCCGCGCGTTGCCCAACCAAAGTCATAATGCCTGCGTATCTGTCAGGTCACGATCAAGAGGATGCCGTCCGGTGCGCCCAAACCAGCTTCGCGTCGCGCTTTTTTCCGGCAACTATAATTATCAGCGCGACGGCGTGAACAACGCGCTTAATCGGTTGGTCGGCTATCTCGAACGTCAGGGCGTCGCGGTCAGGGTCTATTCCCCGACAAGCGATACGCCTGCTTTTCCGCCGACGGGGACGTTGATTCCGGTGCCGTCGGTTCGCATTCCAGGGCGCGGCGACTATCGCTTCGCGTACACGTTCGACGCTGAAACGCGACGCGACCTCGAATCGTTCGCCCCGAACCTGATCCATTTGTCGGTTCCCGACCGGCTCGCTTTCTTCGTCAAGAAGTGGGCGATCGGGCGCGGCATTCCCGTGGTCGCGTCGGTCCACACGCGCTTCGACACCTATCTCAGTTACTATGGCATGCCCGAGTGGGTCGATTCGATCCTCGGCGACGTGATGCGGCGGCTGTATGCCGACCTGCCAGTCGTCTACGCCCCGTCCGAAAGCATGGCCGATCAGCTTCGCGCCGACGGAATGCACGACAATATCAAAATCTGGAGCCGAGGCGTCGACAAGGACGTGTTCAACCCCGAACGCCGTTCGCTCGACTGGCGACGCGGCCTCGGCATCGGTGACAGCGAGCGTGTCGTCGCGTTCGTCGGGCGGATGGTGATGGAAAAGGGCCTCGACGTTTTCGCCGACGCCATCGACCGGCTGACTGCCAACGGCGTCGCCCACCGTGTCCTGCTCGTGGGCGACGGTCTGGCGCGCGAATGGGCCGAGGCGAGAATGCCGCGCGCGATCTTCACTGGCCAGCTTGCCGGGGCCGATCTTGCGCGCGCCTATGCGTCGTCGGATATGCTGTTCAATCCGTCGACGACCGAGACGTTCGGCAACGTCACGCTCGAGGCGATGGCGTGCGGCCTGCCCGTCGTCGGCGCGCGCGCGACCGGGACCAGCAGCCTGGTCCACCACGGGATTTCAGGGATGCTCGTGACGCCGGACGATATTGACGGCTATGCGGCAGCGTTGACGACCTACCTCACCGACGACCGCGCCGCCGCGATGGCGGGCGAAGCCGGGCTTGCGCTCAGCCGCCGATATGAATGGGACGAGATCAACCAGACCATGCTCGACAATTACCTGACCGCGAGCGCCGCTCCGGTGGTCGTTCCGCCGTCGGTGTTCACGCCCATTGTCGAGCGCGTCGTCACCCGGTTCCGCACCGCCGCCTGAGCCACACGCACAGCAGGCACTGGAACCTGATCCGCCATTGCGCTATAATCTAGATGTTACCCGGCAACGGGCAGCTATGGCGATAAATCGTATCGTGAAATAGACACAGCGGACCCGGGGGCGGTACCCGGCGGCTCCACCATTCGAAACCCTGGTTGTTGCAGGGGATGCATGGGGCCGAAATAGGATCGACGTGTGTTAAAAGACGACTGCTTTCGCCCGGCCTGAAACTGCCGTTAAAGCGTTCAAAACCAGAGAAATGCCAACGACAACGAGGCATTCGCAATCGCAGCGTAACTAAGGTCTTCTGGATCTAAGTTACACTGGCCGAAAGCGCGGTAGGGACCACACCGGGCAACAGAAGTGGAAACCGGCGGTACGGGGAGCACCGAGCAACAGAAGCTCCCCACTATGCTGTTTTAGACGGCACAGCCTTGCTCTCACGACAGCGCCCCCACTTGACCGGCTCCGCGCCTCGCGCCACCTAGAGCCCCAGCCCCGGAGCCACCCGTGAACGATACGACTGTCGATAGCCTGATCCCGTATGACGAAATCGTCCAGACGGCGCTGCGTTCGGTCGTGCAGCGCGTCCTCGAACGGATCGATGCCGAGGGCGGTTTGCCCGGCGCGCACCATTTCTACATCGCGTTCCGCACGCGCTTTCCCGGCGTCGAGATGCCAAAGCATTTGCTCGAACGCTACCCTGAGGAAATGACGATCGTCATTCAACACCGCTACTGGGACCTGACGATCACCGATGAACGCTTTACCATCGGCCTCAGCTTCAATCAGGTGCCCGCCAAGCTGTTGATTCCCTTCGCCGCCGTCACTGGCTTCGTCGACCCGGCGGTCAACTTTGCGCTCCAGTTCCAGCCGAATACCGAGGTGTCGGAACCCGAACCCGAGCCAGTCGCACCGCCGCCGCCGATCAGCGACGGTTCGAACGTCGTCACGATGGATCGGTTCAGAAAGAAATAACCGTAAAAGTGTCGGATTTTTTTACACTTCACCCGACGTCACTCACGGCAGCTGAAACGATTATAAATACTTAACTGCTTGGCACGTTTCTTGCTTATCGCCACAGGTAAACAGGAGCCGTTTCTGTTTTCACGTCTTTTCGCCGTCGCCGCCCTCATTGCCGCTCCGGTTGCGGCCGGTGCCACAACGCTGATCGATGGTAGCTTCGAGGAAAAGGGCGCGAACACGCCGGTGGTGCATTATTGCTACGACGGGTTTGCGACGGCGGACGGCCCGTGTGCCGCAAGCCCGTGGGTCGGCAACGGCGTCATCCACACCGGCGAAGGCGCGTGGGGCTCACCGATTGCCGCAGATGGCACTTACCTCGCCTTCGTTCAGGGCAGTGGCTCCTTGTCACAGTCGTTCACGGCGACCGCGACGTCTGGCCTCGCGGTCAATTGGTTCGACGCCAACCGGACAGCCTATGGCTCCCAGAGCTATAGCGTGTCGATCAACGATGGTGTTTCGACCACCGTTCTCGGCACCTACACGACGTCGTCGACACCGTTCGTCGCTCAGACCTCGGCCAAGTTCGGCGTTATTGCCGGTCAAAGCTACACGCTTAGCTTCAACGGTCTGATCGCCGCCGACCGCACCGCGTTCATCGACAACGTGTCGCTCGCCGTCGTTCCCGAGCCCGCCAGCTGGGCGCTGATGATCGTCGGCTTCGGTCTCGTTGGTGTCGCCGCCCGCCGCCGGGTCGCCGCAACCGCCTAACCGCGCCGATTGCAGTCTTGCGGGCGACGGGGGCGATTTGCGCGATGCCCCCGCGCCCGTGAACTTATTTTGGACCCAACGTGGGGTCGGCGGTTTCGGCCGTCGATTGCGCCCCTCCGATCCCTCCGATAGACAGCGGCAATTGCCGATATCGGAGCGACCATGGCCACCCGCAGCGAAACCGACAGCTTCGGCCCCATCGACGTCGACGCCGCCGTTTACTGGGGCGCGCAGACGCAGCGGTCGATCGGCAATTTCCCCATCGGGACCGAGCGGATGCCGCTGCCGCTGGTTCATGCGCTCGGGCTGGTCAAGCAGGCCGCCGCCCGCGTCAATGCGCGAATGGGCGTCCTCGATGACAATCTCGCGCCGGTAATCGAACAGGCGGCCGACGAAGTTGCGCGCGGCAAATGGGACGACCAGTTCCCGCTCGTCGTCTGGCAGACGGGGTCGGGGACCCAGTCGAACATGAATGCCAACGAGGTCATCGCCGGTCGCGCCAACGAGCTTCTGACTGGCACGCGCGGCGGCAAATCGCCGGTCCACCCCAACGATCACGTCAACGCCGGGGCATCGTCGAACGACACCTTCCCGACCGCGATGCACGTCGCCGCCGCGCGCGAGATCGACGCGCGGCTGCTTCCCGGCCTGCGCCACCTCCACGCCGCGCTCGCCGCCAAGGTCGTCGCATGGGCCGACATCATCAAGATCGGGCGCACCCACATGCAGGATGCGACCCCGGTTAGCCTTGGCCAGGAAGTGTCGGGCTATGCCGCGCAGATCGAATACGGCATCGCCCGCATCGAAGCCGTGCTGCCGCGCCTCCATCAACTCGCACAGGGCGGGACCGCGGTCGGCACCGGCCTCAACACCCGCGTCGGCTTTGCCGAGGCGATCGCCGCCGAACTCGCGACGCTGACCGGCCTGCCATTCGTCACCGCGCCGAACAAGTTCGAGGCGCTCGCGAGCCACGATACGATGGTCGAATTGTCGGGGGCGCTCAACGTCCTCGCTGTCAGCCTCACCAAGATCGCCAACGACTTCCGGTTGTTGGGGTCGGGGCCGCGTTCCGGCTTGGGCGAACTCAGCCTGCCCGAGAACGAACCGGGCAGCTCGATCATGCCGGGCAAGGTCAACCCGACCCAGGCCGAGGCGCTGACGATGGTCGCCGCGCGGGTAATGGGCAACCATGTCGCCGTCACGATTGGCGGGGCGCAGGGGCACCTCGAACTCAATGTGTTCAAGCCGGTGATCACCGATGCGGTGTTGCAATCGATCCGCCTGCTCGCCGACGCCGCCGTCAGCTTTGCCGACCGCTGCGTCGCCGGGACCGAACCGAATCGCGACCGCATCGCCGAACTGGTCGAACGCTCACTGATGCTGGTCACCGCGCTCGCGCCCGAAATCGGCTATGACAACGCCGCCAAGATCGCCAAGCACGCGCATAAGTCGGGCGGCACGCTGCTCGAGTCGGCGCTCGCGCTCGACCTGATCGACGAAGCCCGCTTCCGCCGCATCGTTCGCGCCGACGCGATGCTGGGGCCTGACCCGGCATGAGCGGCTTGCCGGTCCAGCGCCTGTGAGCGGCCACGACCTCCATCGCCGCGGGCTGATGTTCGTTCTGTCGTCGCCGTCGGGGGCGGGCAAGACGACGATGTCGCGGCGGCTGCTTGTCGACGATCCCGACATCGTTATTTCGGTGTCGGCGACAACGCGTCCGCCGCGCAAGGGCGAGATCGAGGGGCGCGACTATCGCTTCGTCGACGACGCAGGTTTCGACGCGCTCATCGCAAACGACCAGCTGATCGAATGGGCAAAAGTGTTCGGCTATCGTTACGGCACGCCGCGCGGGCCGGTTGAAGCGACCCTTCACGATGGACGCGACGTCCTGTTCGACATCGACTGGCAGGGAACGCAGCAGCTTCAGCAGACCGACGCCGCGTCGGACCTTGTGCGGGTATTTATCCTGCCGCCGACGATGGCCGAACTCGAACGACGCCTGCGCGGGCGCGGAACCGACGAGGAGCCGGTGATCGCGCAACGGATGCGGCGCGCGGCGACCGAGATCAGCCACTGGGGCGAATATAATTACATCCTGATCAACGACGATCCCGACCGCTGCCTTGGCGAAATCCGCGCGATCCTGAAAGCAGAGCGTCTGCGACGCAAACGCCAGCTCGGCCTCGCGAATTTCGTTCGCGACATGTTGTCATAGCGCGACCGCCGTCGGCCGCCGCTCCGCCTGCCTTAAAAACTGCTGTCCTACAGCGATGTAATTGGATAGCATTATTTCTGGTTAAGTGTTTCAATAAAAAAGAGAAGCAGTCCAGATTTCAGCGACAAAAGTGTCAACCGTGTCAACGTAAGGCAGCGCGCACCGTCGCCGTTTCCTGAGCGACCGCCCGTCATGGGCGGCGTGTGAACCCACTTCCGCCGCGCCCGATCCCGCTCTAGGGTAAGGTAAATCAAATGGAGTCCTTGGGATGCGCGACTACACCAAATTCTACATCAACGGTGCATGGGTCGAGCCTAAGGGGACGGCACGCCTCGACGTCATCAACCCTGCGACCGAAACCGTCGCCGGCGTGATCGCGATGGGGACCGTCGCCGATGTCGATGCCGCCGTTGCCGCGGCGAAAGCGGCCTTCGTCACCTTCTCGACGACAACGCGCGAAGACCGGATCGAACTGCTTCAGAACATCGTCGCCGAATATCAGAAGCGTTATGCCGACATTGCCGCCGCCGTGACCGAGGAGATGGGGGCGCCGCATTGGCT
>JBBRQR010000059.1:0-11946 GCA_038226115.1 Sphingomonadales bacterium
CGCCGTCACGCCGGCAAGGAGCCAACCCAATGTCGTCCAGTGCAGCCCGAAAGCGACGATGAGCGTTGCGACGCCGGCGATGCCGACGAACTTTCGACCCTCCGGGTGCATCGGCGGCATTGAATATTTTGCCGTCGCCGGCAGGTTTGGAGTGTCTGTACTAAGCATGTAACGCACTTAGTCGCTCAGGCGCGGAGTGACAATCCGGCTCGCGCCTGTCACATTAGACGTCGTCACGCAGCGCGCGGGCGCGCGGGGGCAGCCATCGAATGACAATCACTTCGCTCTGCCTGTTCTGCGGCTCGAAGCCCGGGGCTGATCCGACCAACCCTATGCTCGCAGCGGGTGTGGGCTCCCTTGCCGCCGCGCGGGGCCTCACCCTCGTCTATGGCGGCGGGACGAACGGGTTGATGGGGCTTGCCGCCCGCGCCGCGCTTGCTGGCGGTGGGCGCGTCGTCGGCATTCTCCCCGAATGTCTCGCCGCGCAGGAGGTTGCCCAGCCTGGCCTGACGGAATTGATCGTCACTGCCACGCTCCACGAGCGCAAGGCGGCGATGTTCGACCGGTCTGACGCCATCGTCGTGCTGCCCGGCGGCATCGGCACGATGGATGAATTGTTCGAAGTGATGACGTGGAAGAACCTCGGCCTCCACGCCAAGCCCGTCTTGCTACTTGGCGGGGTGTTCTGGCGACCGTTCATGGACCTGCTCGGCCACCTCGACCGTGCGGGCTTTGCATACCCCGGCCTGTTTGGCCTCGTCGAACCGCTGAACGACCTTACCGCGCTGGCCGAACGCCTCGACGCCGACGACCGTTGATCGCGGGGCCGCGCACCCCTACACGGGCCTCCAAGCGAACGAGGATCCGCATGATCAAGATCAAGGTGAAGAACCCCGTCGTCGAGCTCGACGGCGACGAGATGACGCGGATCATCTGGCAATGGATCCGCGAACAGCTGATTCTGCCGTATCTCGACATCGATCTGATTTATTTCGACCTCGGCATCGAGCACCGCGACGCCACCGACGACAAGGTCACCGTGCAGGCGGCGAACGCGATCCGCCAGCACGGCGTCGGCGTCAAATGTGCGACGATCACCCCCGACGAGGCGCGCGTCGCCGAATTTGGCCTCAAGCGGATGTGGAAATCGCCGAACGGCACAATCCGTAACATCCTCGGCGGCGTCGTCTTCCGCGAACCGATCGTCATTCAGTCAGTTCCGCGCCTGATCCCCGGCTGGACCAGCCCGATCGTCGTCGGGCGTCATGCGTTCGGCGACCAGTACCGCGCAACTGATTTTCTCGTTCCCGGCCCCGGCACGCTGACGATGGTATTCAAGCCCGAGGACGGCAGCGCGCCGACCGAATACGAAGTCTTCCATTATCCGTCGTCGGGCGTCGCGATGGGGATGTACAATCTCGACGATTCGATTCGCGACTTCGCCCGTGCATGCCTCAACTACGGCCTGCAGCGGAACTGGCCGGTCTATCTGTCGACCAAGAACACGATTCTGAAGGCTTATGACGGGCGCTTCAAGGACCTGTTCGAGGAAATCTATGTTAAGGATTTCAAGGCCGAATACACGAAACGTGGTCTCGTCTACGAACATCGCCTGATCGACGACCTCGTCGCCTCAGCGCTCAAATGGTCGGGCAACTTTATCTGGGCGTGCAAAAACTATGACGGCGACGTCCAGTCGGACATGGTCGCGCAGGGTTTCGGCAGCTTGGGGTTGATGACGAGCGTCCTCCTCACCCCCGACGGTACGACGGTTGAGGCCGAAGCCGCCCATGGCACCGTCACCCGTCACTACCGGATGCACCAGGCCGGCAAGCCGACGAGCACCAACCCGATCGCGTCGATCTTCGCATGGACCGGCGGCCTGAAGCACCGCGGCCACCTCGACGGCACCCCCGACGTGACGGCGTTCGCCGAAACACTCGAGCGGGTTTGCATCGAAACCGTTGAACAAGGCGCGATGACCAAAGACCTCGCCATCCTCATCGGCCCCGATCAGGCGTGGATGACGACCGAACAGTTTTTCGAGGCGGTTCGCGAGAATTTGGATAAGGCGATGGCGTAACGGACGCGCGATTTACAGAGAGAGCCTGCTCTGTCCCGTGCCAGATTTCATCCGGTGTCAGCTTTATAAAGCTGTGGTCAACTTAGTGATCGATCGATGCCTGTGATCGTCTGATTGGCAACAGGACGCGCGCAGCCGCAACCCTCGTTCACTTAGCTGCTGTAGCAATCTTGGCTAGTGTACGCGGCCTTGTAACTGCGATCGAAGCAGCGGATCAGGGCATCGACGACCGAACAGTCAGGTGCGACCGCTAATATTAACGCGATGAGGAATGAGCTCACCTCTCCGGTCGGATCTCAGCCAGCAGTGCGCGCACTGCTGCAACCGCGTCAGCAGCGTTTGCCCCATCGGGTCCTCCCGCTTGCGCCATATCGGGACGCCCGCCGCCGCCCTGCCCGCCGACCGCCGCCGCCGCGACCCTGACGAGATCGACCGCGCTGATCCGGTCGATCAGATCGTTCGTCACCCCGACGGCGACCGTTGCGCGCCCGCCGTTGGTCGCGACGATTGTAACGACGCCGCTGCCGAGCCTTTGCTTGTGATCGTCGACCAAGCCGCGAAGCCCTTTGGCGTCAAACCCGTCGATAACCTGACCGTGGTAGAAGATGCCGTTGACCGCTTCGGGCGCTGTCGCCTCGTCGCGCGACGCTGGATCAGTGGCAGGCCCCGCCATTGCCAGCGCGCGCTTTGCGTCGGCCAGTTCGCGTTCGAGGCGGCGGCGGTCGTCGATCAGCGCCGCGACGCGATCGGGAACTTCGTCGAGGCGCGTTTTGAGTGCCGCCGCCGCCGCCCGCAGCCGGTCCTCCTGCCGCGTCATAAATGCGCGAGCAGCTTCGCCGGTAAGGGCTTCGATGCGGCGGACGCCGCTCGACACGCCGCTGTCGCCGAGAATCTTGAACAGCGCGATTTCGCCGAGCGCGGCGACATGGGTCCCGCCGCACAATTCGGTCGAATAATTCGCGGCGGCTTCGCCCGCGCCGTGGCCCATCGCGAGAACGCGAACCTCATCGCCGTACTTCTCGCCGAACAGCGCCATCGCTCCAGCGGAGATCGCCGCGTCGGGCGTCATCAGGCGCGTCGAGACGGGGCTGTTCTCGCGGATGTGACGGTTGACGTCGGCTTCGACCGCAGCGACGTCTTCGCGGCTGAGCGGAGCCGAATGGCTGAAGTCGAAGCGCAGCCGATCAGCAGCGACGAGCGACCCTTTTTGCGTGACATGCGCACCAAGGCGGTCGCGGAGCGCGGCGTGCAGCAAATGAGTGGCCGAGTGGTTGGCGCGGAGTTGCGCCCGCCGCGCGGTATCAATCGCGAGGACAACCGAGTCGCCGATGGCGATCTTGCCGTTTGTAACGGCGCCCAAATGAACATGGAGCTTGCCGAGTTGCTTCGCCGTATCGGCGACAGCGACGGTCAATCCCGCCGCGACGATCGTCCCGGCGTCACCCGACTGCCCGCCCGATTCACCATAGAACGGCGTCTGATTGGTCACGATCGCGATATCATCACCAGCAACTGCGGCGTCGACGCGTACGCCATCCTTGACCAACGCGACGACTTCGCCCTGCGCGGTATCGCTCGAATAGCCGGTGAATTCAGTCGGCCCGACGGCGTCGAGGATGTCGAACCAAACCGCTGCCGAGGCGCTCTGACCCGACCCCGTCCATGCCGCGCGCGCAGCGCGGCGCTGCTCGGCCATCGCCGCATCGAAGCCGCCACGGTCGACGCCGATACCGCGGTCGCGCAGCGCGTCTTCGGTCAGATCATAGGGGAAGCCGAACGTGTCGTAGAGCTTGAAAGCGGTCGCGCCTGGAAGCGTGTCGCCCGTTCCGAGCGCGGCTGTCGCATCGCCGAGAAGGCGCAGACCATTGTCGAGCGTAACGCGAAAGCGCGTTTCCTCTTGCAGCAGCGTCGCCTCGATCAGCGGCTGAGCGCGCAGCAGTTCGGGATAGGCAGCCCCCATTTCAGCAATGAGCGTCGGCACAAGGCGATGCATCAGCGGCTCCGAGGACCCAAGAAGATGCGCATGGCGCATCGCGCGACGCATGATCCGGCGCAGAACATAACCACGTCCGTCGTTCGACGGCAGGACGCCGTCGGCCACGAGAAACCCGCTCGTCCGCAAATGGTCGGCCAGAATTCGGTGAGATGCCTGTGTCGCGCCGGTTGTCGGGGTGCCCGTCAGTGCGCCGCTGGCCGCGATCAGCGCGCGAAAGGTATCGGTGTCGTAATTGTCGTGAACACCCTGAAGGACGGCGGCAACGCGTTCGAGGCCCATGCCAGTATCGATCGATGGGCGCGGCAGATCGAGGCGGGTCGCGGGGTCGACCTGCTCATATTGCATGAAGACGAGGTTCCAGATTTCAACGAAACGGTCGCCGTCTTCATCGGGTGATCCCGGCGGCCCACCCGGAATATGATCGCCATGGTCGAAAAAGATTTCCGAGCACGGACCGCACGGGCCGGTATCGCCCATCGACCAGAAGTTATCGTTCGTTGCGATGCGGATGATGCGATGGTCGGGCAGGCCGGCAATCTTGCGCCACAGGTCGAAGGCTTCGTCGTCGGTATGATAGACCGTAACCGTCAGCCGGGCGGGGTCGATCCCCCATTCGCGCGTCAGCAACGTCCACGCATGCTCGATCGCCTGTGCCTTGAAATATTGCCCGAATGAGAAATTACCGAGCATTTCGAAAAAGGTGTGGTGGCGCGCGGTGTAACCGACATTGTCGAGGTCATTGTGCTTACCACCCGCCCGAACGCATTTCTGCGACGATACGGCGGTGGAATACGGTCGGCTTTCGAGCCCGGTGAAGACATTCTTGAACGGCACCATCCCGGCGTTGACGAACATCAGCGTCGGATCGTTTTGCGGAACGAGCGGCGCCGACGGGACGACGCGATGTCCAGCGGTCGCAAAATAATCGAGAAAGCTGCGCCGAATGTCGTTCGTTGTAATCATCGCCGAGACTTAGGCGAGGTGTGGGTCCACCTCAAGCGGTGGCGTCGTCATTCTCTGGCTCCCTGCCCTCCCCGCCAACTCGAGAAGAGCAGGAAATCAGTCTACATTTCGGCGTCGTCGTCGCCCGATGGACCGACCATCAGCGCCTCGCCGAGACCGGCAGCATTGTCGCGCACCGCTTTCTCGATCCGGTTGCAGATTTCGGGATTTTCTTTGAGATATTTCTTCGAGTTTTCGCGACCTTGGCCGATGCGGATCGAATCATAGCTGAACCATGCACCCGATTTCTCAACGACGTTCGCCTTGACGCCGAGGTCGAGGATTTCACCGATCTTCGAGATGCCCTCTCCGTACATGATGTCGAATTCGACCTGCTTGAACGGCGGCGACACCTTGTTCTTGACGACCTTGACGCGAGTCGTATTACCGACAACCTCGTCTCGATCCTTGATCGCGCCAGTCCGACGGATGTCGAGACGGACACTTGCGTAAAACTTGAGCGCGTTGCCTCCCGTCGTCGTCTCGGGATTGCCGTACATCACGCCGATCTTCATCCGCAGCTGGTTGATGAAGATAACGATGCACCGCGACCGGCTGATCGACCCGGTCAACTTACGCAGCGACTGGCTCATCAGCCGCGCCTGAAGACCGACGTGGCTGTCACCCATCTCGCCTTCGATCTCGGCGCGCGGGACAAGCGCAGCGACCGAATCAATCACCAGCACGTCGATCGCATTCGAGCGGACCAACGTATCGACGATTTCGAGGGCCTGTTCGCCGGTATCGGGCTGCGAGACGATCAGCTCGTCGATATTGACACCAAGTTTCTTGGCATACGCCGGATCGAGCGCGTGTTCGGCGTCGACAAAGGCAGCGGTGCCGCCGTTCTTCTGCGCCTCGGCGATGGCATGGAGCGCCAGCGTCGTCTTGCCCGAACTCTCGGGGCCGTAAATTTCGATGACGCGCCCGCGGGGCAAGCCGCCGATGCCGAGGGCAATGTCGAGGCCGAGTGACCCCGTCGGGCTGCTTTCAATTTCCATCGTGGCCCGACTGCCGAGCTTCATCACTGAGCCCTTGCCGAACGCACGATCGATCTGGGCGAGTGCCGCCTCCAGAGCCTTGGCCTTGTCCATATCGCCGCCCACCACTTTCAACGCCGCCGCCATCGTCGTTCTCCCTAGTTCAGGAAGGACACGTACACTTTATGTTCTAAAGGAACAAGAGGTGAACTAGAATATCTTGCCGACCACGTCCTCGATCGCCGGAAGCGCGTAGGGCTTGGCGAGAAGCGGAACATCGGCAAAGCGCTCGGGCAGACTGTCTCGGTGCGAACCAGTCGCAAGGATCAATGAAACACCGGCGGCAAGGACACGGTCGGCCAGCGGATAGATGGGTTGCGCCCCGAGATTAACGTCGGCGATGACGAGGTCGAAACCGCCCGCTGCGATTGCGGCTTCAGCTTCATCGTAAGACGAAGATGTACCAACAACGATATAGCCAAGGATCCCCAGCATATCCTCGAGTACCATCGCGATCAGGACTTCGTCCTCGACAACGAGCACACGTCTCGCCGGAGACGTTGTTGCGACGGCCATCGCAGCTGCAGTCATCGCGTCGCGCTCCCCCCAACTGCTTGAGTTGTATCGATACTCTGCGGTTGGGGCGTGTCAAGGACTTGCGGAGCTTCTACCGCCGGGTGCGCTTGTGCAGCGACAGCGGCCCGTAGCGCCGCCAGAAGGTCGTCGGCTGTGAACGGCTTGGCAAGAAATACGGCGCCAGCGCCTTCGAGTGCACGTCGCTGCGGCGGGTCGGCATAACCCGACATGAGAACAACCGGCAGCTGCGGGCGGCGAGCGCGGATACGGTTTAGCAGCTCAACCCCATCGATGCCCGGCATCACGACATCGGACACGAGGACGTCGACTGCCGCCGTACCGATCACATCGAGCGCAACGCCGCCGTCACTGGCAGTGATGACATTGAATCCCGCTCGCCGCAGCGCCCGTTCGACGACAAGCCGTACAGCGCGCTCGTCTTCGACCAGAAGGACGGTGCCCGACAACGGCGGACGCGGTGCGGCGACGGGCACAAACGTGCCAATGTCGCTCGTCGGCGCGGCAGTCGCGGGGAGGTACACGGCGAAGCACGTGCCGCCGCCATCTCCCGGTTCCGCAAAGATGAAGCCGTTCGTCTGCTTCACGATGCCGTAGACAGTCGACAGGCCGAGCCCGGTCCCCTCGCCAACCGGCTTGGTGGTGAAGAACGGTTCGAAGATCTTGCCCGCGATCTCCGGAGCAATGCCGGTGCCGGTATCGACGACGGTAATGGCGACATAGTCGATCGCCGGCATAACCGAATGGCCGAGTGCAGTAACATCGCGCGCCGCGATCTCCCGCGCGGCGATGGTCAGCCGCCCGCTCCCGCTCATCGCATCGCGGGCATTGACCGCGAGATTGGTCAAGACCTGCTCGAATTGCCCCGGGTCGGCGAGGATGATGCCGGCGCTCGGCTCGACAATTAGATCGACGTCGGGGCCAATCAAGCGACGGAGCAGCGCTTCGACACCGGCGATCGCGGCGACGACGTCGACCACTTCGGGGCGCAACGTCTGCTGCCGCGAAAACGCGAGCAGTTGGGCCACAAGCTTAGCTGCGCGTCCAGCATTGACGCGGATTTCGTTGAGATCGTCATAATCATCATCGCCCGGAACCCTTCGCTCGAGCAGCTGGGCGCATAGGCCGAGGACGGCAGTCAGGATATTGTTGAAATCATGCGCGATGCCGCCGGCGAGCTGACCGACGGCCTGCATCTTGGTGGCCTGTGCGACCTGTTGTTCGAGGCGGATTTGCTCGCGGATGTCGCGCACTGCTACGAGCGCGCCAAAGCCCCAGTTGATCGGCGCACGAATGATATTGACGACTGCGAGCTCGTGGGGACGGATGGCAAGATGCAGGCGGCATTCGATTTGCCGCTGACGCCAGCTCAAGATGTCGGCGACCGCCGTCGCCAGCATCGCGCGGTCGGCTGGTATCGCCAACTTCAGGATATCGCCGCTTTCGACACAATCATATTCGACGGTTTCGGCAAATGCAGGATTGACCTGGTAGCAGAAGCCGGCCGAATCGAGGACGGCAATCCCGAGCGGAAGGACGTCGATCATCTCAGTCGCCTGAACCACCGAGCCGACCGCGAACGGCACGGGGGGCCGCTCCCACGGAAGAAACGGGACTTCTCCCGGGGTCACGTCACCCGCGCTCACGCATGATTCGCGCAGCGTCGCGCTTCCAGTCGCGCGTTTTTTCGGTGTCGCGCTTGTCGTGAAGCTTTTTGCCCTTCGCGAGCGCGAGTTCGACCTTGGCGCGCCCGCGGTCGTTGAAATAGATCATCAACGGGATAACCGTCATTCCCTGCCGCGTTACCGCACCGTTGAATTTGCTGATCTGGCGCGCGTGCATCAGCAGTTTGCGTGGGCGCTTGGGCTCGTGATTGTGGCGGTTTCCGTGACTGAACTCAGGGATGTTGGCATTGACCAGCCACATCTGGCCATCCTTCAGCTCGGCATAGGCCTCGGCGATCGACCCTTCTCCCTGCCGCAACGCCTTGACCTCGGTTCCGGCGAGGGCGATCCCCGCCTCGACAACGTCGTCGATGAAATATTCGTACCGCGCGCGGCGGTTCTCGGCGACGATCTTCGCTTTGATCCCAGTTGCAACGGGCGGACGGGCCATCAGATCAGCCCGGCGTGGGCGAGCGCGGCATCGACCCGGGCGCGCGCAGCTTCAGACGGCGGGGTGATCGGCAGGCGGGTCGTCGCCCCCATCCGACCGAGCCGCTCGAGCGCGTACTTCGTCGGCCCCGGGCTGGCGTCGGCGAACAGCGCATCGTGAAGTGGGTAGAGCCGATCCTGCAACACGAGCGCGGCAGGATAGTCGCCGTGCGCACATGCAGTCTGAAATTCGGCACACAGCGCGGGGGCGACGTTCGCCGTCACCGATATGCACCCTGCCCCGCCCATCGCCATGAATCCCAACGCCATATCGTCATTACCGCTGAGTTGGTTAAAATTCGGCCCGCATGCCGCGCGCTGTGCCGAGACCCGCCCAAGATT
Source organism: Sphingomonadales bacterium (assembly GCA_038226115.1). Classification (GTDB taxonomy): domain Bacteria; phylum Pseudomonadota; class Alphaproteobacteria; order Sphingomonadales; family Sphingomonadaceae; genus Polymorphobacter_B. Next base: position 9,151 of record JBBRQR010000059.1, read on the forward strand.
GCCCGTCGCATCCTTAACGCCGACGATCGCCGACAACGCAGCAAGGCGCGCCATCGTTTCAACGCTCATATCGACGACCGAGCGCCCCGGAATATTGTAAATGACGATGGGCAGCCCGCCGTGCGTCGCGAGATGGGTGAAATGGGCGAGCAGCCCGGCCTGGCTCGGCTTGTTGTAATAGGGGCAGACGACGAGCGCGGCGGCGGCTCCTGCGTCACGCGCATGGTGGATATGGGCCAGCGCGACGGCGGTATCGTTCGACCCGCACCCGGCGATGACCGGCACGCGGCCCGCTGCTGCCTGCACACACGCCGAAATAACGGCGTTATGTTCTGCGATCGTCAGGGTCGCCGACTCGCCGGTCGTCCCGCACGGCACAAGGGCGGCCGAGCCGCCGACGATCTGCCAATCGACGAACGCATCGAACGTCGCCCAGTCGACGCCGCCGTCGGCGGTAAAGGGGGTGACGAGTGCCGGGATCGAGCCGTTGAACATTATCGCCTTCCGCCACCCTGCCCCACCGACTAGTCAGAATGCATGAGTGGTATGCGTGATATGAAGCCGAACCGTAGCTTGTCCAGCAATCTCCGTTGGCTTGCGCTCGCTGCGCTGCTGACCGCGACGGCGGCGACGGCGCTGACGCCGGCGATGCGGGCGCTTTATTCGGCGCGACTGGCGGAAACGGCGGCCGGACGTTTCGCAACGCTGGCGCTTTCACCCGAGGCAAATCCGGCGACCGACCCGATCATGGACGCCGTCGTCGCGTGGGACAGGCTTCGCCGCGACAACGGCCCGACATCGTTTGCCGAGATCGCCGCTTTCCTCCGCGCGCACCACGGCTGGCCGGGCGAGATGATGCTTCGCCGCCGCGCCGAGAAACTGATCGACGCCAATGTCACATCGCGTGCCCGGCTCGAGTATTTCCGCGACTACCCACCGTTGTCGGCACCGGCGCGCTTTCGCCTTGCTCAAGCCCGGCGATTGACCGGCGACCCGGTTGTTGCGGTGGCCGATGCCCGCGCGGCGTGGATCGCCGGGGGACTCGATCCGGCAACCGAGCTCCAGCTCCGCACCGAATTCGGCGATGCGTTCACCCCGGCCGATCACGCCGCACGACTCGACAGGCTATTGTGGCGCGGTGAGACGGTGGCGGCGGCGCGGATTATGGGGTTGGTTTCCGCCGACTCGCGCGCGCTCGCGATCGCGCGCCTCGAACTGCGCGCCGGAGGCGGCGACGCCGTTCTCGCGGTCGTCCCGGCAGCGTCGCGCAACGACGCCGGACTGGTCTTCGATGCCGCAAACGCTGCCAAGCGGCACGGCGACATTGCTGCCGCGCGTCGAATTATGGCCAATTATGCCGGGACGCCGGGATTGGTGACCGATCCCGAGGCATGGCTCAAGCTCCGCCTCGAACTCGCCCGCGGCGCGATGCGCGACGGACAGGCCGATCTCGCCTACCGCATCGCCGCTGGACATCGCGCCATCGCACTCGGGCGACCACTCACCGAGCGTGGCCTCGCCGAACGTCAGCAACTGATCGACACCGAATGGCTGGCGGGCTGGCTTGCGCTCCGCCGCCTTGAACGGCCCGGTGCCGCCATCACCCACTTCGAGCGCGTCCGCGACACGGCATTGACCCCTGTCAGTCAGGCGCGCGGCGATTATTGGGCCGGTCGCGCCGCCGATGCAGCCGGGGCAGACAGCCGCGCTTATTACGCCGCCGCTGCCGCCCACGCCGACTATTATTACGGGCAACTCGCCGCCGAGCATCTCGGCGCGGCACTGACGATTCCGATGGCAACCCCGGTCGCCGTCTCGAACGAGGCCCGAGCGCGCTTCGATGCCGACGACCTCGTCCGCGTTATCCGCAACCTTGGCGAGATGGGTGACCGCGCGCGCCAGACGCTGTTTATGAAGGCCCTCGTCGAACGCGCCGAAACGCCCGAACAACAGCGATTACTTGTCGACCTCGGTCGCGCCCTCGACCGCCCCGACCTCGGTGTCATCACCGGCAAGGCAGCGCGTGTCGAAGGCGAACTGGCACTGGTTGACGCTGCCTACCCGACGCTTGCCCTCCCCACAGAACTCAGCCCGACATGGTCGATGGTTCATGCGATCAGTCGCCAGGAAACACAGTTCGACCGTGCGGCAATCAGCGCCGCCAACGCACGCGGGCTGATGCAGCTGCTCCCTGCGACCGCCGCCGAAGAAGCCGCTCGGCTCGGTCTGCCCTACGCGACTGCGCGCTTGACCGATGATCCGGTATTCAACGTCACCCTCGGCGCGGCTTATTATGCGCGAATTCGTGACACTTTCGGTGGCAGCAATCTGCTCGCGGTCGCCGCGTATAATGCAGGACCGGGCAACGTCCGCCGCTTCATCGCGATGAACGGCGACCCGCGTGTCCCCGGCGTCGACCTCGTCGACTGGGTCGAGCTGATCCCGTTCAGCGAGACGCGCGACTATGTCCAGCGCGTCCTCGCCAATGCGGTCGTCTACGACATCATCCACCCCGCGACCGCGACGATGCCGCCGACCAACCGCCTGAGTGCGTATCTGGGCAAGAAGACGCCGGGTTAACTGGCGACCCGGCACAACCACGTCTATTATTACTGCGGGGGAGCCGGGTCGATGGCGAGACGCGCTTTGATGATCGGTACGCATCCGGTGAAGGCCGCGGATTTTTTTGATCGGCTCAGGCGGCCTGAGCGAGCGGCATGTTTGAGGTTGCGGGTTGCCAGTTCCATGGGAGCAGCTCGGCCAGCCGGTGCTGAGGGATATCGGCGATGCGGGCGA
>JBBRQR010000060.1:0-11941 GCA_038226115.1 Sphingomonadales bacterium
GCGCATGTGACCGTCGAGGCTCCGCGCGATGCCGACCACGGCGATCTGGCAACCAATGCGGCGATGGTGCTGGCCAAACCCGCCGGGATGAAACCGCGCGATATTGCGGTCGGCATCGCGCAGTATCTGACCGACCTGCCCGATGTGACCTCGACCGAAATCGCCGGACCGGGGTTCCTCAATATCCGTCTGAAGCCCGGCGTCTGGGCGGGCGAGCTGGCGACGATCCTCGCGGACGGCCCCGCCTACGGGCGGTCGACGATAGGCGCAGGGCAGCGCGTCAACGTCGAATATGTCTCGACCAACCCGACCGGGCCGATGCACATGGGGCATTGCCGGGGCGCGGTCGTCGGCGATGCGCTGGCCAACCTGCTTGGCTATGCCGGGTTTGCGGTGACGCGCGAATATTACATCAACGACGCCGGGGGCCAGGTCGACACGCTCGCGCGGTCGGCGCACCTGCGGTATCTCGAGGCGCTCGGCGGCGTCGTCACGATCCCCGAGGGCTATTATCCCGGCGACTATCTGATCCCCGTCGGGCAGGCGCTCGCCGCCGAGTTCGGTGATCACTATGCGCTCCGGCCAGAGAGCGAGTGGCTCGCCGTCTTTCGCGTCCGCGCGGTGGCGATGATGATGGATCAAATCCGCGCCGACCTTGCCCTCCTCGATATCCACCACGACGTGTTCTTCTCCGAAGCAAGCCTCGGCGTGGCGATCGACGCCGCGCTCGCCGACTTGCAGGCGAAGGGGCTGATCTACGAAGGCGTCCTCGAAGCGCCGAAGGGTGAGGCCGCAGACGATTGGGAGCCGCGCCCGCAAACGCTGTTCCGCGCGACGCAGTTCGGCGACGACAGCGACCGCGCGCTCAAGAAATCCGATGGCAGCTGGACCTATTTCGCCGGTGACGTCGCATACCATTATGACAAGCTGCGGCGGGGTTTCACTGCGCTCGTCGATATGTTCGGGGCCGACCATGGCGGTTACGTCAAGCGGATGACGGCGGCGGTGGCGGCGCTGTCGGGCGGCACCGTCGCGCTCGACGTCAAGCTCGTCCAGATGGTCCGGCTGTTCCGCGCCGGCGAGCCGGTCAAGATGTCGAAGCGGTCGGGGTCGTTCGTCACGCTGGCCGATGTCGTCGGCGAAGTCGGCAAGGACGTCGTCCGCTTCATCATGCTGACCAAGAAGTCCGACAGCCAGCTCGATTTCGACTTTGCCAAGGTCGTCGAGCAGTCACGCGACAATCCGGTATTCTACGTTCAATATGCCCATGCCCGGGTCAATTCGCTCGGTCGGCGCGCGGCGGCGGCGGGGATGGTCCTGCCCGATCCCGACCTCAGCCGCCTCGATGCCGAGGAACTGGGGCTGGTAAAATTCGCCGCGCAATGGCCGAAGACCGTCGAAGCGGCGGCGGCGAGCCGCGAGCCGCACCGCATCGCTTTCTATCTCAATGACCTTGCCGCCGCATTCCATTCGCTGTGGAACCGCGGCAACGACGATCCGGCGCGACGTTTCCTGCGTGAGGACGACCTGCCGCTGACCGCCGCGCGCCTTGCCCTCGCGCGCGGAGTTGCGCAGGTCATCGCCAACGGGCTGGGCGTGATGGGTGTCGAGCCGGTCGAGGAAATGCTTTGATGGCACGGCGTGACACCGACGACGACCAGCCGTGGCTCGCCGAGGGGGTGCGTGAGGAACGGTCGACGATGGTCCCGCGCGCGCGGCTGTTCGGCGGCGGGCTGATCGCGGTTCTGCTCGCGGTGCTCGTTGCGCTCGGCGTCTATTTTGCCGCGTCGCGCAAGTCGGACGGGTCGCGCGGATACGCGACGCCTGCCGAGGCCCCGCTGATCGCCGCCGACGCCGGGCCGTACAAGATTGCCCCCGAGCACCCCGGCGGCGCGCAGATCACCGGAATCGACGATACCATCGCAGCTGCGGCAAGCGGGCGCGACCCCGGCAGTGCGTTGCTGCCCGATACCAATGAGGAGCCGCTCCCCCGCCCGGTCGCGGGTGCCCCCGCCAAACCGCCGACCGATTTGCTGGCAGCAGTGCCCGTCGCCGATGCCCGCGTCGTCGCGCCCGTGGTCGAGCACGCCGCGCCCGCCAAGCCGATCGTACCGCCCGTGGTCGCAAAACCAGCCGCGACTCCGCCGGTAGCAAAACCAGACGTACCGGTTGCCGCACCGAAGCCCGTCGTCGTGCCCCCGGCGAAGTCAGTAGCCACTCCGGCCAAGCCGAACAAACCGGCGCAAGCGAAACCCGTCGACCCACTTGCGGCTCCTGCCGACGCGGCGACCCGCGCGGCGACGTTCGACCCTGCGGCCATTAAGCCGTCGCCGCCGACGACCAAAAGCGGCAGCGTCACGCTTCAGCTCGGGGCATTCTCGACAACGGAGAAGGCCGACGCGGCGTGGGCCAAGGCGGGCAGCGACGGCGCGTTGAGCGGGCTGACCAAGCGGATCGAGCCGGTCGACCGCGACGGCACCACCCTCTACCGCCTCCGCGCGCAGGGCGTCGCGTCGCGCGATGCCGCCCGCGCACTGTGTGGACGGTTGAAGGCGGCGGGCGCGGCGTGCATCGTCGCGGAATGATGCGGATGGTCCGATGACAGCTATGGTTGCGGACCGCCGGTTCTACATTTCGATCGGATCGCACCCATGACCCCCGTCTTCCTCGGCCTGTCGGGCCCCGCGATCACGCCCGACGAGCGCGCCTTGTTCCGCGCAACCAACCCGGCCGGGTACATCGTCTTCGCGCGCAACTGCGTCGACGCCGACCAGCTGCTCGCGCTGACCGATGACCTGCGCGATCTCGCCGGGCGCGACGTTGCCATCCTCATCGACCAGGAGGGCGGGCGCGTCGCGCGGTTGCGGCCCCCGATCTGGCCCGCCTTCCCTCCCGCTGCCGCGTTCGGCGCGCTGTACGATGTCGCCCCCGTGTCGGCGATCGCGGCGGCGCGGCTGAATGCGCTCGTCATCGCGCTGACGTTGCGCGATGTCGGTGTCACCGTCGACTGCCTGCCGCTGCTCGACGTGCGCGCGGCCGCGGGTCACGACATTATCGGCGACCGCAGCTACGGCGACGAGCCGGTGCGCGTCGCCGCGCTCGGGCGCGCGACGCTCGACGGCTTGCGCGCGGGCGGGGTCATCGGCGTCGTCAAGCACATCCCCGGCCACGGGCGCGCGCGCGTCGACAGCCACCATGCGCTGCCGGTGGTCGACGCCACCCGCGATCAGCTCGCGGTCGATTTCGAGCCGTTCCAGACCCTCAACAGCGCGCCGATGGCGATGACCGCGCACATCGTTTATTCGACGATCGACGCCGATCGCTGCGCGACGCTGTCGCCGACGGTGATCGGCGACACGATTCGCGGCGCAATCGGCTTCGATGGGCTGTTGATGTCGGACGACCTCGGCATGAAGGCGCTCGGGGGCAGTTTTGCCGCACGGACCCGCGACTGCCTTGCCGCCGGGTGCGACATCGCCCTCCATTGTTCGGGTGACATCGCCGAGATGCGCGAGGTTGTCGCCGCTGCCGGGGCGATCACACCCGAAGCGACCACCCGCCTCAACGCCGCGCTGCTGTGGGCGACGACCCCGCCTGATATGGACGTGGCGATGTTGACGGCGCAGCGCGACGAACTGCTGGCGCATGGCTGATACCGAGGAGCTGACCCTCGCGCTCGGCAGCTGGGAGGGCCCGCTCGATGTCCTGCTGACGCTCGCCCGCGCGCAGAAGGTCGATCTCGCCCAAATCTCGATCGTGGCGCTGGTCGATCAGTATCTCGCCTTTATCGCGTCGGCGCGGAACCTGCGGCTCGAACTCGCAGCGGACTATCTCGTGATGGCGGCGTGGCTGGCGTATCTGAAGTCGTGCCTGTTGTTGCCGCCCGACCCCGCCGCCGACCCCGACCCGCGCGACCTCGCCGCCCGCTTGCAGCATCAGCTCGCCCGGCTCGATGCGATGCGCGATGCCGGGGCGCGGCTGATGGCGCGCGACCGTACCGGGGTCGATACCTTCCGCCGCCCCCACCCCGAAGGACTGCGCGCGACCGTCCGCCCGGTGTTCGCCGCGTCGCTGTTCGATGTCCTCAGCGCCTATGGAAACATACGTGCCCGACGCGACCGCCCGGCCTATGCCCCCGTCCGCCGCGACGTGTTCGGCCTCGACGACGCCCTCGTCCGGCTGGCGCGGCTGGTTGGTCCCGACTGGACGGCGTTGGCCGCCTACCTCCCCGACGCGCCCGATGAGGCATTCCGCCGCTCGGCGCTGGCGAGCAGTTTCGTGGCCGCGCTCGAACTGACGCGGCAGGGGCGGACCGAGCTGGCGCAAGCCGATGCGTTCGCACCGGTGCTGGTTCGCGCGCGGTGAGCGCGATCGACCCCGGCCCCGCGCTCGCTCGCGCGGTCGAGGCGGTCGTCTTTGCCGCCGACGACGCCGTGACCCTCGCCGAGATTGCCCGCCACGTCCCCGCCCCTGCCGCCGACCTGCGCGCTGCCCTCGCCGACCTTGCCGCGAGCTATGCCCCGCGCGGGATCGTCCTCGTCGAGCGCGGCGGTCGGTGGCTGTTCCAGACCGCCCCCGACCTCGGCTATCTGCTTGCGCCGACCCGCGACGCCCCGCGCAAGCTGAGCCGCGCCGCCGTCGAGACGTTGGCGATCATCGCCTATCATGCGCCCGCGACGCGCGCCGAGATCGAGGATATTCGCGGCGTAGCGGTTTCGCCGGGGACGCTCGACGTCCTGCTCGCCGCCGGATGGATCGCTCCGGGCGGACGCCGCGAATCACCGGGGCGTCCGCTCGAATTCACGACGACGGCGGCGTTTCTGGTCGATTTCGGACTGAAGGACCGCCGCGACCTGCCCGGCATCGCCGACCTGCGCGCCGCCGGGCTGCTCGATGGCGCTGCCGTAGCGACCACCACTGGCGAAAGTGCGGGGGGCGACGTACATAGCGAATGTTAGTCCCGCATAGGGGCGCGCGCGGAGGTTAATATCATGGGTTCGTTCAGCCTCATCCACTGGCTCGTCGTCATTCTCGTCATCATGCTGCTGTTCGGACGCGGCAAGATTTCCGACCTGATGGGCGACATGGCCAAGGGCATCAACAGCTTCAAGAAGGGTCTGGCCGACGGCGATGCTCCCCAGCCCCCGGCAGGGTATATGCCGCCCCCGGCAGGGTATATGACGCCTCCGGCAGGTTACGTCCCGCCGCCGCAGGGTTACGCGCCCCCGCCGCCTTATGCCGCCCCGCCGCAGTACGCGCCGCCGCACCTAGCGCCGCCGGCCCCGGTTCCGGTCGCTCCCGTCCGCGACGACATTCCCCGGAGCTGACACAAGGCCCGCCGATGTTCGGCATCGATTCCTCTGAGTTTCTGCTGATTGCGGTCGTGGCGCTGATTGTCATCGGCCCCAAGGATCTGCCGCGCGTGATGCGCCTCGTCGGCGGCTGGGTCGGGCGGGGCAAGGCGATGACGCGCCACCTGCGCAGCGGCTTCGACACGATGATGCGCGAGGCCGAGCTCGAGGAAATGCAGAAGCAATGGGCCAAGCAGAATGCCGACATCATGGCGGCGACCGCCCCCGCCGACATCGCGCCGCATAGCTTCGACGCGATCGATCCGCCGTTCATCGCCCCGGCGCACGATGCCGCAGTAACCGGCGAAGCGCCGTTCGATCATCCGGGCGCACTGCCCATCGCAGATGGCGACGCGCTGCCCATGATGACCGGGCCGCAGCCGTCGCCGCTCGCCCTCGCGCACCCGACCGAGCCCGCGATCCCGCTCGAGCCCCAACCGCTTGAAACCGTGCCGCTCGAAACCATGCCCACAGCGCAGCCATGACCGACGCCGCCGACGAGATCGACGGGTCGAAGGCGCCGTTGATGGATCATCTGGTCGAGTTGCGACGACGATTATTGGTGTCGATCGCCGCCCTCGCCGTCGCATTCGGCATAGCGTTTACTCAGGCGAAGACGATCTTCGCCTTCCTCGTCCAGCCGCTTGTCCGCGCCGAGGGCGGACACCACACACAGTTGATCTACACCAAATTGTACGAGGCGTTTTTCGTCGAGGTGAAGGTCGCGGCATTCGCGGCGCTGTGCCTCGCCTTTCCGGTCATCGCCAACCAATTATGGGCGTTCGTCGCGCCCGGCCTGTACCGCAACGAGAAGCGCGCGTTCCTGCCGTTCCTCGTAATGACGCCGGTGCTGTTCACCGCCGGGGCGGCACTCGCTTATTATGTCGTCGCGCCGATCTCGTTCCGCTTCTTCCTGAAGTTCGACGACAACGGCGCGGCGACCGGCTTTGCCCAGACCGCACTGCCGACGATGAACGATTATCTGTCGCTGATCATGCATTTCATGGCGGGGTTCGGCATCGCTTTCCTGCTGCCGGTGCTGCTGATGCTGCTCGAACGCGCCGGGATCGTCACCCGGACCCAGCTCAAGGCCGGTCGGCGGTACGCGATCGTCGGCGCATTCGTCGTCGCCGCCGTCCTCGCCCCGCCCGATGTCGTCTCACAGGCGCTTCTCGCGATCCCGCTCATCGCGCTCTACGAGGCGTCGATCATCGGCATCTGGTTCAGCGAGCGCAAACGCCTGCGCGCGGCGGCAAACCTGCCAACGGTGGCGGAATAAACCGACTCGGTTGCCACCACGGTCATCACCCGAGGCAATAACGAAAAGGCCCGCTGCGGGGGGATGCAGCGGGCCGATCGAAAATTTGGATCCGGTCACAGTCGGGGGGATGATGCGACCGGATCCCGTGGAGAACCGCGGGAGCGGGGGGGGGTGCCCTGCGGTTCTGAATCTATAACGGCCGCTCGCCACCGAGGTTCCTAGCTGTGCGAATTATTTTGCGGATTATTTTACGGGTGCGACCGAACGCGCGCTGCGGAACCCGGAACCCGGCCCGCGCGTCTATCGCTAAGACCGTTATCTATAAAAAGGCCGCGTGATGACCGAAGCAACGACAAAATTCTGGGACATGATCGACCACCTTCGCGTGGCGATGATGACAACCGACACGCCTAACGGCCTCGAGAGCCGCCCGATGAGCGCCTATGTCGACAAGGACGCGCACACGATCACCTTCATCACCCGGCTCGACAGCGGCAAGACCGAAGACATTAAGGATGACGCCCACGTCAACCTCGCCTTTGCCGATACGTCGGCGAACAAATATGTCTCGGTAACCGGCACCGCTCGCGTCGTCCGCGATCCTGCGCGTCAGAAGCAGATGTGGAACGCCTTTGCCGAGGCGTGGATGCCCGAGGGTCCCGACGCACCGACCACGGCGTTGATCGAGGTCACCCCGGCAACCGCGACAATCTGGGATTCACCCGGCAAGATCGCGATGCTGTTCAAGGTCGCCAAGGCGAACCTGACGCAAACGCCGCCGCACGACGATAATGTGACGCACGTTACGCTGTAACTGTCCGACGTCATCCCCGCGGCGGCGGAGATGGCAATTCGGCGCTTTAGACCCCGGCCATTCCGTCCTAAGTGAGCACGATGGACGGTAAGCACATCCTTTTGATTGTCGGTGGCGGCATTGCGGCGCACAAGGCGCTCGAACTTGTCCGATCGCTGCGGCGAGGCGGAGCGAGAGTAACGCCGGTGCTGACCGCGGGCGGAGCGCACTTCGTCACGGCGCTCGCTCTCGGCGCGCTGGCCGGGGCCAAGGTGCACACCGAACTTTTCGATCTCGATGATGAGGCCGAGATGGGCCATATCGAATTGAGCCGATCGGCCGATCTGATCGTTGTCTGTCCGGCGACCGCAAATCTGCTTGCGCGGATGGCAGGCGGCCATGCCGACGATCTCGCCACTACGCTCCTGCTGGCAACCGACGCCCCCGTCCTTGCCGTGCCGGCGATGAATGTGCGGATGTGGGCGCATCCGGCGGTGGTCCGCAACGTCGCAGCGCTCCGTGCCGACGGCATTACGGTGGTCGACCCCGACGTCGGGCTGATGGCGTGCGGCGATTACGGCCCCGGTCGCTTGCCCGAGGTTCCCGCGATCATGGCGGCGGTCGCGGCGCAGTTTGGCGAGACGCTATTGGCTGGCCGACACGTCATCGTCACCGCCGGACCGACGCACGAACCGATCGACCCGGTCCGCTTCCTCGGTAACCGCTCGTCGGGCAAGCAGGGCTTCGCCATCGCCGCCGCACTCGCTCGCCTCGGCGCACGGGTGACGCTCGTCGCCGGACCTGTCGCGCTGGCGACGCCGCCCGGATGCGACCGCATCGATGTTGGCACGGCGCGCGAGATGGCGACCGCTGTCGACGCGGCGTTGCCCGCCGACGCTGCCGTCATGGTCGCAGCCGTCGCCGACTGGGGGGTCGTGGCCGCACCGGCCAAGCTCAAGAAGGCGCGCGGCGCTCCGATGATCGAGCTGATCGCCAACCCCGACATCCTCGCCGCTGTCGCCGCAGCAGGACCGCACCGCCCGGCCCTGGTTATCGGCTTCGCCGCAGAAACCGAAGACGCCGTCGCCAACGCCGTCGCCAAGCGCACCGCCAAGGGGGCCGACTGGATCGTCGCCAACGACGTCTCGGGCGACGTGATGGGAAGCGACGCGAACACCGTCCACCTTGTCACCGCCGACGGCGTCGAGGCGTGGCCGCGCCTCGCCAAGGCCGAGGTCGCCCGCCGCCTTGCCGACCGTATCGCCGCAGCCCTGACGGCAACAAAGTGACCGCCGAAGTCGCCATCGCCGTGGAGATCATGCGCCACGCCGAGGGCCTCGACCTGCCGGCTTATGCGACAAGTGGCGCCGCTGGAATGGACGCTGTCGCCGCCGTCGACCGCGATCTCGTCCTCGCCCCCGGTGAGCGGTTGCCGGTGCCGACCGGGCTGAAGCTGATGATCCCCGACGGCTATGAGTTGCAGGTCCGCCCCCGGTCGGGTCTAGCGCTCAAGCATCTGCTGACCGTGCCCAACTCGCCCGGCACGATCGACAGCGACTATCGCGGCGAGCTGATGATCCTGCTTGCCAATCTCGGCGACGCGCCGGTGACGATCACGCGCGGAATGCGGATCGCGCAGCTGGTCGTCGCGCCGGTGGTTCGCGGGCGATGGGTGGTGGTCGATGCGGTCGCTGCGGATACGGGGCGTGGCAGCGGCGGGTTCGGCTCGACCGGAACGTGAACGCAGCGATGAGCGATGGGCAGCTCGACCGCTACGCCCGCCACATTGTCCTCAAGGAAGTCGGCGGCGCGGGTCAGACGAAGCTGATCGGTGCCAACGTCGCCGTCGTCGGTGCGGGCGGGCTGGGGTCGCCGTGCCTGTTGTATCTCGCCGCCGCAGGGGTCGGGCGGCTGACGGTGATCGACGACGATAGCGTCGCGCTGTCGAACCTGCAGCGACAGATCCTGTTCGCGACGGGTGACGTCGGGCGGGCAAAAACGATGGCGGCGGGCGAGGCGATTGCCCGGATCAACCCCGATGTCGTCGTGACGCCACAGCCTGTTCGGCTGACCGCTGCCAACGCCGATGCGCTGCTTGCGGGGCACGATGTCGTCGCCGACGGGTCGGACAGTTTCGCCACCCGCCTCGCCGTCGCCGACGCCGCGCTGGCGTTGCGCATCCCGCTCGTTTCGGCGGCGGTGGGTCCGTTCGAGGGCCAGCTCGCGACGTTTCGCGGGTGGGAGGCGGACGCACCGTGCTACCGCTGTTTCGTCGGGACCGATCCGGGCCGAGCCGATGTCAGTTGCGCCGATACCGGCATCCTCGGCGCAGTCGCGGGCGTCCTCGGCAGCTTGCAGGCGCTCGAGGTCATTCGCATCATCACCGGTTTCGGCGGCGATCAGTCTGGCAGATTGCTGTTGTTCGACGCGCTGTCGCTGCGGATGCGGACGCTTGCGCTGGCGAAGGACCCCGCGTGCGGCTTTTGTGGTCGCGGCGCAGGCATGGGGTAGCGGGGATGTCGAACGCGCTTGCCATCATCGTCAGCGCAGCGGGGCCGCGCCTGACCACTGCGCTAACGCTCGCCGCCTCCGCCGCTGCGCTCGGTCGCAGAGTCGCGATATTGTTCGACGGCAGCAGCGTTGCCGCCCTCACCGTCGCCGATCCATTACTCGGAACCGCGATCGATCTCGGCGTGGCGGTGACGGCGTGCCAGACCGGGCTTGCCGATGCCGGATTGACGGCGGGCGCTTTACCCGCCGGGGTCGTCACCGGCGGCATGGTCGGTTTCCTCGCCAGCGTCGGCGACGCGCAAATTCTCCTCGCTTGACCGTCCGGCAGCGTCCCCCCGGCTGATCGGCGATGCGCCCCCTTGCCCCCGCGCAGCATCCCGCCTAGGCGCGCGATACACCGATGCCCGCTCCGCCCTTCCCCGCCCGCCGTTCCCGATCTCGCGGCCCCGTTGCGACGTTCGCGATCGGGCTGGCGAAGGGCGTTGGCGGTGTGATCCTGCTCGGGCTGATCATCATCGGCATTTCGGTGGCGGTCGCGATGCAGTCGCTGCCCAGCTTCGACGAGTTCAAGAAATCGCCGAATGGCCAGTCGGTCGAAATTCGCGGGGCCGATAACAGCGTCCTCGTCAGCCTTGGCCCCAGCTATGGCGAGTGGCTGCCGTTCGCCCGCATTCCGCACACGATGACGGCGGCGATGATCGCCGTCGAGGACCGGCGATTCTACGAACATCCGGGCATCGATCCGATCGGCGTCGCCCGGTCGCTGGCGAGCAACCTGTCGCGCGGCACACGCCAAGGCGCATCGACGATCACGCAGCAGCTGGCGCGTAACGTTTTCCTTACGGCCAACCAGACCTATACCCGCAAAATCCGCGAGGCGGTGCTGGCGCTCGCGATCGAGCGCAAGTTCACCAAGGACGCGATCCTCGAGCTCTATCTCAACCGTGTCTATTTCGGTGGCGGCGCTTACGGGATCGACGCTGCGAGCCGCAAGTTTTTCGGCCATCCGGCGTCGGCCCTGAGCCTGCCCGAGGCGGCGATCATCGCCGGGCTGGTCAAGGCCCCCAGTCGCTACGCCCCATCGGCCGACCCGGTCGCCGCGCGCGGGCGCGCCGCCACGGTGATCGCGACGATGGTCGATTCGGCGTCGATCACGCCGGGCGAAGGGGCGGCAGCCGATCTCGTCAACCTCCGCTTCGTGCCGCAGGAGCGCCAGTCAGGGGTTCGTTATTTTACCGATTGGGTGCTGGCGCAGGTTGAGACGCTGACCGATGAAGTTGTCGAGCCGCTGTCGGTGTCGACCACCCTCGACCCCGCCGGACAGCGGTTCGCCGAAGCCGCGATCGTCGCCGAGGCTCCGGCGGGAACGCAAGGAGCGTTGATTGCCCTCGCCCATGACGGTGCGGTCAAGGCGATGGTCGGCGGGCGCGACTATGTCACGTCGAACTACAACCGGGCCGTCGCCGCACGCCGCCAGCCGGGGTCGAGCTGGAAACTGTTCGATTATGCCGCTGCGATCGAGGACGGGGTCCAGCCCGACGACACGATCGTCGACGCGCCCATCACGATCAATGGCTGGTCGCCGAAGAACTTCACCCCCGGTTTCTCCGGGACGATCAGCGTCCGGACGGCGTTCGCGCGGTCGATCAATACCGTTGCCGTGCGCCTCGCACAGCGCGTCGGCTTCGATACGGTCGCCAACGTCGCGCGCCGCTTCGGCATCACCACCCCGATCGACACCCGCCCGGCGATGTCGCTCGGCGCATCGGACGTGACGCTGATCGAGCTGACCGCCGCTTATGCCGCGATCGCCAACCAGGGGGTCGAGGCACGCCCCTATGCGATTACGCGGGTTGCCACGGCATCGGGCCGCGTCCTGTACACCCGCGAGCCAGCCGAGGCGCGGGTCGTCGTCGCGCCCTATGTCGCCGCAAAAATGACCGATTTGATGCAGGCGGCGGTCGAAAGCGGCACCGGGCGCGCGGCGCAGATCGGCCGTCCGCTGGCGGGCAAGACCGGGACGAC
>JBBRQR010000061.1:0-11902 GCA_038226115.1 Sphingomonadales bacterium
CATGCCGCCAGCGGCGGTGACGCCCATGCCGCCAGCGGCGGTGACGCCCATGCCGCCAGCGGCGGTGACGCCCATGCCGCCAGCGGCGGTGACGCCCATGCCGCCAGCGGCGGTGACGCCCATGCCGCCAGCATCGGTGCCAACCTTGACCGTCCACACGAAGGTCGAATCGGGGCCGGTCTGAACGGCTGCCTCGGGCACGGCGATCCGCTGGCTACCGCCGCCCAGCGGGACGTCGATGTCGATCAGCGCGCCCGGCCATAAGGCGTCACCGCCGTTGGCGAACTCGGCCTTGGCGGCGAGGCTGCCGGTCGCCGCGCCGACATTATTGTCGAGGAAAACCAGCCGGCCGCGCGCGACGGCGGTCGCGGTGTCGTGGATGCGCGCCGTAACGCTAACCCCGCCAGCGGCCATCGCGGCGCGCAGTTGCTGGATCCGTTCGGGCGGGACGGCGAAGCGGACGAGGATCGGGCTCAGCTGATTGACGGTGACGAGCGGGAGCGCGTCGGCGTTCCGCACCGTCGCGCCGACTTTGAAGTTGATTTCGCCGGTGCGGCCCGACACCGGTGCGCGGACGGTCAGATACGACAGCGCAGTTTCGCCGGCGGTGATCGCCGCGCCCGCCCCGCTCATATTGGCGCGCGCGGTGTCGGCGGCGGCCTGTTTCAAATCGATCGTCGCCTTCGACACGAAGCCGTTGGCGACGAGCGCCTGACTGCGCTTGAGGTCGGCGGTCGTCTGCGCCCGCGCCGCTGCCGCGCCCGCCATGCTCGCGCGGTTTTGCGCGATCGTCGCGCGGACGGCGCGGTCGTCGAGCCGGAACAGTGGTTGCCCGGCGCGGACATTGTCGCCCTCGTGGAACAGGACGGCGGTAATCTGGCCGTCGACCCGCGCCCGCACAGCAACCGACTGGAGCGGCGTAACCGTGCCGAGCACCGTCAGCTGCGGCGCATATTCGACCATCGCGGCAGGCTCGGCGACGACGCTCAGCGGCGGGCGCGGTTTGGGCGCGGGGGCGCTCGCCGAACACGCGGCAAGCAGCAGGACGAGAGGCGTGGCGAACTTCATGGCAGTGTTGTTGCACCTTTGCTGCGCCGCCCGATGGCATGTCCGCCGTCGGCGTCAACCTCTATGTCGCGTGAATGGCGCACCCGATGAGTTGCCGCGGCTACATGCGCGCGCACGCGCCGCGCCCGGCGTCGTGTTCGCGTGCCTCGCTCAGCCGACCCTGACGCCCTTCCAGAACGCGACGCGGCCCTTGATTTCGGCGGCGGCCGTCTTGGGCTCGGCATAATACCAGGCCGCGTCGGGGTTAGTCTTGCCGCCCGCAGTTACCGAATAATAGTTCGCGGTCCCCTTCCACGGGCAGCCGCTGGTTGTTGCCGACGGCGTCAGGACCCCCGGCATCACCGCGTCGATCGGGAAGTAATGGTTGTTCTCGACGACGACTGTCGCATTCGATTCGGCAATGACGGTATCGTTCCAGACGGCCTTGACCATGACATTACTCCTGTTGGCGGTTTTCGCCCGATAATCTGCGTTAGCCGCAATCGCGGCTGCGCGCGAGGGGTCCGAGGTCCGCGCCGCGTGAACCCCCGGCATCGCGGGAGGCGCACGCGGCGGCGCGTGGGTCTATCGGAACGGCGGCTCGTCGAACGCGCGCAATTTACGCGAATGCAGCCGATCACCCGCCGCGCGCAGGCGATCGATTGCCGCGATACCGATCTGAAGATGCTCGCTGATTGCTCCCTCGTAAAAGCGGTTAGCCTGCCCGGGCAGCTTGATCTCGCCGTGGAGCGGCTTGTCGGAAACGCACAACAGCGTTCCATACGGCACCCGAAACCGATACCCCTGCGCCGCCACCGTCGCGCTCTCCATATCCACCGCCACCGCGCGGCTTTGATTAAATCGCAGCGCCGAGCGGCTGAAGCGCAGTTCCCAGTTTCGGTCGTCGGTAGTCACGACAGTGCCGGTGCGAAGCCGCGGCTTCAGCGCTTCGTCGTGCAGCCCGGTGATCTCCTCCGCCGCCCCCTGCAACGCCTGCTGCACCTCGGCAATCGGCGGGATCGGGATCTCGGGTGGCAGGACATCGTCGAGAACGTGGTCGTCGCGCAGATAAGCGTGCGCCAAGACATAGTCGCCGATCGACTGGCTCGGACGTAGCCCGCCGCAATGGCCGATCATCAGCCAGGCATCGGGGCGCAGCACCGCCAGATGGTCGGTGATCGTCTTGGCATTGGCCGGCCCGACGCCGATGTTGACCAATGTGATCCCCGCGCCGCCGGGAGCCATCAGGTGGTACGCCGGCATCTGGTGGCGTCGCCACGCGCCATCGGCGATCGCCTTTGCCGGGTCGGGCGGGGTGTCGCCGTCGCCGCGTTCGATGATCGCCCCGCCACTGCACGACAGCGCGGTGTACGGTGTGTCGCCGCTCAATTGCCGACACGCCCACGCAACGAATTCATCGACATAGCGATGGTAATTGGTCAGCAGGACGTAACGCTGGACGTGTGCCGCCGGTGTGCCCGTATAGTGGCGAAGGCGGGCGAGGCTGAAATCGGTACGCGGCGCATCGAACAGCGCGAGCGGGCGCGGCGTCGCGGGGTCGAGCATCCATAACCCGTCGGGCAGCTCGTCGCCGATATGGGCAAGCTCGGTCGTCGGGAAATGCCGCGCGAGTTCGACCGCTGCTGCTGCATCGAGCCGCAGGTCGTCGGCCCCATCGAGGACGTAAGGGTAAGGGATCTCGACCGACGACCGCGCCACCGTCACCTCGACATTAAAGTCGGCGATCAACAGGTCGAGCTGTTCGATCAGATAGTCGCGGAACACCTCGGGCTGGGTCACGGTTGTCGCATAATGGCCGACGGCAGTGACACGGGCAAAGGCGCGGATCAGCCGTGGTGCGCCGCCGCCGCGATAGTGCAAGCGAATCTCGGGATAGGCGAATTCACCCGCTGCTCGTGCCGCCGGGTCGGGCGGTGTCCCGTCACGCAGATAGGCCGCGAGTGCCGCGCGCAAAGCCGCAACCGAGGCGGCGTGGATGGCGGCAAGCGCGTCGACAATGGCAGTGGGATTCATGACGTGCGACATGCCCGATATTTGGCCGGGGGTCGATGCTCTGCTAGTTGAAACGCGCAATCCGCGCTGCTCGCGGGAAAGCGGCGATGACCGAGGCGTATCCGATGCAATTCGACCTGACCGACGACCAGCGCGCGATCGAGGAAGTCGCTCGTCGCTTCACCGCGAGCGACATCACCCCGCACGCCGCGCACTGGGACGAACATCACGTCTTCCCGGTCGACACGATCCGCACCGCTGCCGCGCTCGGCTTTGGCGCGATCTATGTCAGCGAGGCGAGCGGCGGCATTGGCCTTGGTCGGATCGAGGCGGCACTGATTATGGAAGCAATGGCCTATGGCTGCCCGAGCACATCGGCATTCATCTCGATCCATAATATGGCGGCGTGGATGATCGATTGCTTCGGTTCGGCGGAGCTGAAGGCGCGCTATCTTCCGTCGCTGGTCCCGATGGAAAAAATCGCGAGCTATTGCCTGACCGAGCCCGGCTCGGGTTCGGATGCGGCGGCGCTCAAAACCCGCGCGGTACGCGACGGCGACGATTATATCGTGACCGGATCGAAGGCGTTCATCTCGGGGGCCGGAGCGAACGATGTCTATGTGACGATGGTCCGCACCGGCGTCGATGGGCCTAAGGGGATCACCTGCCTCGTCATTGACAAGGATATGCCCGGCGTCAGCTTCGGCGCACCCGAACGCAAGCTGGGGTGGCACAGCCAGCCGACGGCCCAGGTCAATTTCGACGAAGTCCGCGTGCCGGTCGCCAACCGCGTCGGCGATGAGGGGCAGGGCTTCGCCATTGCGATGCAGGGGCTGGATGGTGGCCGCCTCAACATCGGTGCGTGCAGCCTCGGCGGGGCGCAGCGCGCGCTCGATGAGGCGATTACCTACACGCGCGGGCGGAGCCAATTCGGCAAGGCGATCGCCGATTTCCAGGCGACCCAGTTCAAGCTCGCCGACATGGAGACCGAGCTCCAGGCTGCGCGGACGCTGCTCTACGCCGCCGCCGCGAGGGTCCAAGCGGGCGCGCCCGACAAGACCAAGTTCGCAGCGATGGCAAAGCGGCTGGCAACCGACACCGGGATGGCGGTCGTCGACCGTGCCCTCCAGCTCCACGGCGGCTACGGCTATCTCATGGACTATCCCGTCGAGCGGATCTTCCGTGATCTGCGCGTTCACCAAATCCTTGAGGGGACCAACGAGATCATGCGTGTGGTGATCTCACGCGAGCTGATGCGCGCCAGCAACTAAGGCCTACGCTCCCGCTTTGACCGCCTGCTCCCACGCAAGGTTGGCAAGCGGTTCGACCCCGGCACCGCTCGCCTTGGCATGAGCGCTCGCCGCCGTGCCGCGGACGACGCGACCCTGAATGCCGTGCAAAATCGCGGCCAGTCGGAACATATTGTACGCGACATAAAAGTCCATGTTGGCGATGCCGTCGCGCCCCGTCCGGCGGCAGTAAGCGGCGGTGTACGCCGCCTCGTCGGGGATGTTGAGCGCGGCCAAATCGACCCCGGTCAGGCCAGCGGTCAGCGACGGCGGCATCCGGTACATCATCAGGTGATAGCTGAAATCGGCGAGCGGGTGGCCGAGCGTCGACAGCTCCCAGTCGAGGACGGCGAGCACCTTCGGCTCGGTGGCGTGGAAAATCATGTTGTCGCAGCGATAGTCGCCGTGAACGACGCTCACTTCGTCGCCCGCCGGGATGTTGTGCGGCAACCATTCGACCAGCCGGTCCATCGCCGCGCAGCGTCCGGCATCGGCATCGTCGAGATATTGCTGCGACCAGCGACCGATCTGACGCGCGAAGTAGTTTCCCGGCTTGCCGAAATCGCCGAGCCCGATCGCGTTCGGATCGAACGAGTGCAACTGCGCGATCGTCGCGTTCATCGCGTCGAAGTATTTCGGGCGGTCGTCGCGGCTGGCGTCGGGGAAGGTCGTGTCCCAGATGATCCGCCCGTCGACGCAGTCCATGACATAGAACCACGTGCCGATGACGGCATCGTCGGTGCACAGGCCGAAGGTCTTCGGCGCGGGGAAGCCGGCGGCATGGAGCGCGGTCATCACCTTATATTCGCGGTCGACGGCGTGGGCGCTCTTGAGCAACAATCCGGGTGGCTTGCGGCGCAAGACATAGGTCTGCCCCGGCGTCTCGAGCTTGTATGTCGGATTCGACTGACCGCCGTTGAATTGGCGAACGCTCAGCGGGCCGCGAAACCCGGCGACATTGGTCGCCATCCACTCGCCGAGCGCGCCCTCGTCGAAGCCGAGGCCGGCGCGGATTTCGCCGACGCCCGAGTTGAGTTCCTGCCTGCTCGCCATGCCTACTCCTCAGCGTGCCGCCCGATGTCGCGGCGAACAAAGCCGCCCGGCCAGTCGATCGCATCGACGCCAGCATAAGCGGTGGCGCATGCTTCGCCAACCGTCGCCGCGGTGGCGGTGACGGCGAGCACCCGCCCGCCGGTGGCAATCAGCGCGCCGTCGTCGCGGCGTGCGGTGCCCGCGTGGAACACGATCGCCCCGGTCGCTTCGGCTGCGTCGATCCCGGCGATGACACTCCCGGTAGCCGGGGCGGCGGGATAGCCGTTCGCCGCCATCACCACAGTCACGCTCGCCCCGTTGCGCCACACCGGGCGGACGCTGGCCAGCCCGCCGTCGCAGGTCGCGATAAGCAAATCGAGGAGATCGCTCTCCAGCCGCACCATTAACGCCTCGCACTCGGGGTCGCCGAAGCGGACATTATACTCGATCAACTGCGGCCCCGTCGGCGTCAGCATCAGCCCTGCGAACAGCACCCCGGTAAACGGCGTCCCCATCGCCGCCATCGCCGCGACGGTCGGCGCGACGATCTCCGTCAGCGCGCGCGCTTCGAGTTCTGGCGTCAACGCCGGGGCGGGCGACACCGCCCCCATGCCGCCGGTGTTCGGGCCGGTGTCGCCGTCGCCGACGCGCTTGTAGTCCTGTGCGCTGCCGAGCGAGAGAATGTCGGTCCCGTCGCACAGGACGAACAGGCTCGCTTCGGGGCCGGCCAGAAACGCTTCGATGACGACCGGGCCGGACATCGCGTCGAGCGCCGCGTCCGACTCGGCCGCTGTCGTTGCGATCACGACGCCCTTGCCCGCCGCGAGCCCATCGGCCTTGATGACGACCGGCAGCGCGTGCGCGGCGACATAGGCCCGCGCCGCGTCACCGCTGTCAAAGCGTGCGAAAGCAGCGGTGGGAATGTTCGCGCGCGCGCACAGCGCCTTGGTAAATCCCTTCGACCCTTCGAGCCGTGCCGCCGCCGCGCTCGGCCCAAAGGCGCGAATGCCCGCCGCCCGCAGCGCATCGACCAGCCCGCCGACGAGCGGAGCCTCGGGTCCGACGACGACGAGACCAATGGCATTCGCCCGCGCGAACGCCACAACCGCCGCGTGCCCGTGGTCGAGCGCCACGCACTCGGCCACGGTCGCAATCCCGGCGTTGCCAGGCGCGCAGAACAGCCGATCGACCTTAGGTGACTGCCGCAACTTCCAGCACAGCGCATGCTCGCGCCCGCCGCCACCGATGATGAGGAGGTTCATCGGTTGAGCCGAAGCGCCGAACAGCGCTTAAGTTCACATAATTGTCGCGGATTCAGCAAGTTTTGTGAACTTATGGCGGGGGCAAGGCGGGGTTTGAGGGCCACAGCGCCCAGTGGGGGAAGAAGACGACCCATCGCTGACGAGCCTAGGCCGAAAAGGATCGTGTAGGACAGCACTTTCGCGGTCTCGCCGGATCGGCGCATAACGGCAGCGGACCACATACAGGAATGACCATGCCCCGCATCAGCTTCGTCGAACTGCCCGCGCGCGATATCGTCGCCGCCCGGCGCTTCTATGCTGATGCGTTCGCGATGGCGCTTACCGATTTCGGTCCAACTTACGCGTGTACGATGACCGGCGATGTCGACCTTGGCCTGCAAGGCGATGCGTCCGAAGCGCCCGTTGCTCCGCTCGTGGTGATCGCGGTCGACGATCTCGACATCGCCCTCGCCGCCGTCGAGCGCGCTGGCGGAACGATCACCCGCCCGGTGTTCGCATTCCCTGGCGGGCGACGCTTTCATTTTACCGACCCGCACGGGAACGAGCTCGCAGCGCTCAAGGCCGACGATTAGTCCGGCTTGGTCGTAGCGTGGCGACGCGGTAAGGCAGTCGTGTGACCGCCTCCCTCGCCAACACCCCCGAATACACCGTCTCCGAGCTTGGCAACGCGCTCAAGCGGACGGTCGAGGACGCGTATGGCTATGTCCGCGTTCGCGGCGAGATCAGTGGGTTCAAGCGGGCGGCGTCGGGGCATTTGTACTTGTCGCTCAAGGACGCGAGCGCCGTTATCGACGGGGTGATGTGGAAGGGCGGGGCGGCGGCGTTGTCGTTTCGCCCCGAGGACGGGCTCGAGGTCGTCGCGACGGGAAAGCTGACGACGTATCCGGGTCGGTCGAAGTATCAGATCATCATCGAGCGGATGGAGCCGGCCGGGGCGGGGGCGCTGATGGCGCTGCTCGAGGCGCGCAAGGCGAAGCTCGCCGCCGAGGGGCTGTTCGACCCCGCCCGCAAGCGCCCGCTGCCGTACATCCCCGGGACGATCGGCGTCATCACTTCGCCGACCGGGGCGGTGATCCGCGACATTCTCCATCGGCTCGCCGAGCGTTTCCCCCACCGCGTCCTCGTGTGGCCGGTCGCGGTCCAGGGCGATAGCGCGGCCGGGCAGATTGCGGCGGCCATCGCCGGGTTCAACGCGCTTGCGGCGGACGGCACGATCCCGCTGCCCGCCGTCCTGATCGTCGCGCGCGGCGGTGGCAGCGTCGAGGATCTGTGGGCGTTCAACGAGGAGATCGTCGTCCGTGCCGTCGCCGCGAGTCGCATCCCGGTCATTACGGCGGTCGGTCACGAAACCGACACGACGCTGGTCGATTTCGCCGGTGACCACCGCGCGCCGACCCCGACTGCCGCCGCCGAGCGCGCGGTTCCGGTTCTCGCCGACCTCCGCGCGACCGTTGGCGGGTTGGGGCTGCGCCTCGACCGCGCCGCGTCGCGCGGCCTCAGCCTCCGCCGTGAACGCGCCGATGCCGTGGCCCGGCGCCTGCCCGCGCCGACGGCATTGATCGGACCTCGCGCCCAGCGCGCCGACGACCTTGCCGACCGCCTGCCGCGCGCGCTGCGGGCGGCGGCGACCGGGTGGCGCGGGCGATTCGAGCGGTCGGCGCGCAGTCTGACCCCGTTGCTCCTCGACCGCCGCGTCGCCGCTGATAAGCTGCGTCTCGACCGCGCAACCGACCGGCTGGGGGCGGGCGGGCGGGCGGCGCTGGCGTCAAACGCGGCGAAGCTGGCGCGTGCCGGAGCGGGGCTGCGCCCGGCGGTGCTGACGATGCGGCGCGACCGGGCGGCGACGGCGCTCGCCGGCGCGGCGCGGCTGCTCGGCTCGCTCGGCCCCGAACAGGTGCTCGCGCGCGGTTATGCCTATGTGACGAGTGGCGGTCATGTCGTGCCGACGGCGGCGGACGCGCGAACACGCTCGGGGTTGACGCTCCGCTTCGCCGACGGCAGCGTCGATGTGGTAACAACGACGGCAACGACCGGAGCACCGCGCCGGACGGCGACCACTCCGACTACGGCGACTACGGCGCCCCCGGCGCAGGAGAGATTATTATGATGCTCGATCGCAGCGGCGGGCGGCTGGCCCGGCTTCGCTATCTGTCCGGTTCGTTTCAGGTCGTTGCGCCGGGCGACCATGTCGTGTGTGCCGTGACCGGCGCGCGCCTGCCGGTGGCGAGCCTGCGTTATTGGTCGGCCGAACTGCAGGAGGCGTATGCCGATGCCACCGTCGCGGTCGCGCGGTACGAGGCGATGCGCGCGGCGGGGCGGCTTTAGGCTTGCGCGCGCCGGGATGTTCGTAACGGTGCGGCCAGCGATCCTGATTGCCGCATTCGTCGTCGCGGCGGCAACCGCTGGCGCGCAACCCTTGTCGTCTCGTGAATGGCTGATCGCTGGACGGCTGACACAGGGCGGCATCGTTTTCGGCACGGCACCACCGGGGACGGTGCGGGTGACGGTCGATGGCGCGCCCGTGCGGCTGACGGGCGACCGGCGCTTTCTCGCCGGGTTCGGGCGCGATGCGCCGCCGCAGACGACGCTGGTCGCCACACTCGCCGACGGCAGCCGCGATGTTCGGGTCGTCCCCGTTGCGGCGCGCCAGTACGCCATCGAATCGATCCCATCGCTCCGCCAGCCGCCGCCCGATGCGCCGCCCGACCCGGTCTATGACGCCCGTCGCGCGGTCGAACTTGGCGAAATTCGCTATGCCCGCGCCGGGGACAGCGATGAAACCGGCTGGACGCAGGCGTTTGCATGGCCGACCCATGGTCGGGTCAGTGGCGTTTACGGCTCACAGCGCATTCTCGGAGGCGTGCCGAAGGCGCCCCACCTCGGCCTCGACGTCGCCGCTCCGCCTGGCGCTCCGGTGACCGCACCCGCCGCCGGGATCATCCGCCTCGCGCACGGGCCGTTTTTGCTCGAGGGCAACCTTGTCATGCTCGATCACGGCCACGGGCTGGTGTCGGCCTTCCTCCATTTGAGCCGGATCGACGTGAAGGAAGGCCAGCATGTCGCGCTCGGCGAACGTCTGGGCCTCGTCGGGATGACCGGAAGGGCAACGGGGCCGCACCTCCACTGGGCGCTTAACTGGCGCGCCGCCCGGCTCGACCCTGGGCTGTTCGTGCCAGTTGGGGGCAACACCCCTTAGGGTCGAGCGCTTAGGTCTTGGCAAAGCGCGCGGTGACAGTCGCGACACGGCTACCGAAATGCTCGGCAGTGCGGAGATCGGCGGCGGGCGGGGCGACGTCGGGACCGGCGTCGACGTTCGACTGCGCCGCCGCGCCGAGCGAAAAGCCGAGGCGGTTGAGATCGTCGGGCGACCCCGTGCTCGAATTATTGCCGGGCATCAGCTCCTGCCCAACCCAGATCATCCCGAGCTGCATCGCCAGCACGATGAAGCCCATCAGCGTATTCGCCTTGTCGCCGCTCATCGCCCCCGAATTGGTGAACCCAGCGGCGATCTTGTCCTTCCACGCGCCGGTCATCCACCGCTTCGACGTCGCGTCCTTGAACGCCATGAACGGGGCCGACGCGCTGCCCATGTATGTCGGCGCGCCAAAGATGATCGCGTCCGCCGCGTCGAGCGTCGCCCATCCCGGGGCGTCGGCGTCGGCGAGTTCGTCGACCTTGAGCAGCGTCACCTCGCCGCCGCCAGCGCGGGCACCGGCGGCGACCACCTCGGCCTGTTTGGCGGTGTGGCCGTAACCGGAGTGATAGACGATCGCGATTTTCGACATGAATGCTCTCCGGTTGTTGGCTGGCAGGTAGGTTCTCAGCCCCCCATTGCGACGATGAAAAACTTTTCGCCGCGCAAGGCGAAGTCGTGGTTCATCCCCGCCCGCGATACGGCGTGACGCCTTGGTCGGGCACCCACACGCTGGCCGGGACGGGGCCGCTCTGCCAGAAGACATCGATCGGGATGCCGCCGCGCGGATACCAGTAACCGCCGATCCGCAACCACTTCGGGGCCATTTCGGTAACGAGCCGCTGGCCGATGCCGACGGTGCAATCCTCGTGGAACGCGGCGTGGTTGCGGAAGCTGCCGAGGAACAGCTTAAGCGATTTCGACTCGACGATCGTCGCCGCCGGAACATAGTCGATCACCAGATGCGCGAAGTCGGGCTGCCCCGTCACCGGGCACAGCGAGGTGAATTCCGGCACCGCGAAGCGGACCAGATAGTCGGTGCCGGGGCGCGGGTTCGGCGGATAGTCGAGCACGGCGGCGTCGGGGCTGGCGGGCAGGTCGCTGGCGCGGCCGAGTGCGGTCGGGGTGTAACTGGTCATCGTCCGGGGACTAACGCTAATTCCGTCACTGACAAGAGGCCGCGCCGCCGCTATCAAGCCAGCAGCAAGCCGTTGGAGAGATGAATGACCCCGCTGGTGACGACCGAATGGCTGGCCGCCGAACTTGGCGCCAACGACCTGCGGATCATCGACGCGACGCTGTTTCTGACCGGCGACGCGCGCAACGCCCGCGCCGAGTTCGAAGCCGGGCACATCCCTGGCGCGGTGTTCATCGACCTCGACGAGCTCGTCGACACCGGCAACCCATTGCCGAACATGTTGCCCGCGCCGGAGAAATTCGCCAGCCGGATGCAGGCGCTCGGCCTCGGCGACGGCAGCCGGATCGTCATTTACGACAATTCGCCGCTTCATTCGGCGGCGCGCGCGTGGTGGATGCTCAACGTGTTCGGCGCGCATGAGGTCGCGCTGCTCGACGGTGGCTTCGGCAAGTGGCAGGCGGAGGGGCGCGCACTCGAATCGGGCAAGCCCGTCGTTCGCCACCGCCACTTCACCGTCTGGGCCGACACCAAGCCGGTGCGGACGTTCGCGCAAATGACGGACAACCTTCGCACGAAGAACGAACAGGTCGTCGACGCGCGCTCGGCGGGGCGTTTTACCGGGACCGAGCCGGAGCCGCACGCGGGCCTGCGCAGCGGCCATATTCCGGGCGCGAAGAACCTGGCGCAGACCGAATTATTCAATGCCGACGGGACGTGGAAGAAGGGTGCCGACCTCCGCGCGGCGTTCGCGGCTGCCGGGGTCGACATCGACAAGCCGATGGTCACCACGTGCGGATCGGGCATCACCGCCGCCGTCGTCGCGTTCGGCGCGACGCTGCTCGGCGCGAAGGACGTCGCGTTGTACGACGGCAGCTGGAGCGAATGGGGCGCGTCGGCGACTGCGCCGGTGGTGACGGGGGCGGCTTGA
>JBBRQR010000062.1:0-11797 GCA_038226115.1 Sphingomonadales bacterium
AGGTGGCGGCGTCGATCCCGTCCGCCAATCGCAGCCCCATCATCAGCGCCTCGCGCCCGCGCGTCGCGGGGTCGAGCGCGGTCGTCGACGCGATGCCGTGGCCGTGCGCGGCGACCGCGCTCAGCCAGTTCTCGGGCTTCCGGTGCCGCACCGTCGCGTGCGCCGCCCGTCGCCCGTGCGCGCCGGGGCCGACGCCGACATAGTCGCCGTACGTCCAGTAACTCAGGTTGTGGCGGCTCGCCGCTCCCGGTGCGGCGTGGTTCGAAACCTCGTACGCGGGGCGACCGGCGGCGGCGGTGCGGTCCGCCGTCAGGTCAAACAGGTCGGCCGACGCCTCCTCGCCCGACATCACCAGCTCGCCCTTGGCCACCAATGTCGCAAAGCGCGTCCCCGGCTCGATCGTCAGCCCATAGAGCGACAGATGCTCGGTCCCGAACGCTAGCGCGCGCGTCAATTCGGCGTCCCATGCGGCAAGCGTCTGACCGGGGCGGTCGTAGATCAGGTCGAGGCTGACGCGCGGGAAGCAGCCTTGCGCGATGTCGAGCGCCGCCAACCCCTGTGCCACGTCGTGCGGGCGGCCGAGCGCGCGCAGGTCGGCGTCGTCGAGCGCCTGCAGCCCGAGGCTGACGCGGTTCACCCCGGCGACGGCGAACCCGGCAAAGCGCGCCGCCTCGACGCTCGACGGATTGGCCTCGAGCGTGATCTCGCACCCGTCGCTCAGCCGCCAATGCACGGCGACCGCGTCGATCACCGCCGCGACGGTCGCGGGGGCCATCAGCGACGGGGTGCCGCCGCCGAAAAAGATGCTGCCGACCGTTCGCCCCGGCGTCAGCGCCGCCTCGAACGCGAGGTCGGCGAGTAAGGCATCACGCCACGCGCCCTCGTCGATTTCGGCGCGGACGTGGCTGTTGAAGTCGCAATACGGGCATTTCGACACACAGAACGGCCAGTGGACGTAGACGGCGAGAGGATCGGTCAAAGACACGCCGCAACGAGCTTGGCAAAGGCGACAGCGCGGTGGCTCATCGCGTGTTTGGCGGCGGGGTCGATCTCGGCGAAGGTGTCGGTCATGCCGTCGGGAACGAATACAGGGTCGTAGCCGAAGCCTCGGTCGCCGCGCGGGGGCCAGACGAGCGACCCAGGACAGCGGCCTTCGAAAACCGCCGTTTCGCCATCGGGCCATGCCAGCGCGAGGGTGCAAACGAACTGGGCAGTCCGGGCGGCGTCGGGTCCGATGGCGGCAAGCCGCTCCTCGACCTTGGTCATCGCCAGCATCCAGTCGCGCCCGGTCGGCGTCTCGGCCCAGTCGGCGGTATACACGCCGGGTGCGCCGCCCAGCGCATCGACGCACAGCCCCGAATCGTCCGCCAACGCGACCAGCCCCGACCCGCGCGCAGCACTGAGTGCCTTGATCAACGCGTTACCCGCGAAATTATCTTCGGTCTCCACCGGTTCGGGCAGGCCGAGGTCGCCCGCCGCGACGACGTTCATGCGATACGGCACGAGCAGCGCGCCGATCTCGCGGACCTTGCCGACGTTGTGCGTCGCCAGCACCAACCGGCCGGGGGCGAGGCGGCGGGTCACCGTCCCGTCGCCACCCGCTGCGCCGCGAAAATCTCGGTGCAGCCGAGCCGCGCCAGCCGCAGCATCCTCAGCAGTGCTTCCTCGTCGTACGTCGCGCCCTCGGCGGTGGCCTGCACCTCGACCAACCCGCCGCCCGACGTCAGGACGAAATTGCCGTCGGTCCCGGCGCCCGAGTCCTCGATATAGTCGAGGTCGAGGACGACGTTGCCGTCGTGGATGCCGCAACTGACGGCGGCGACCTGCGTCGTCAGCGGGTCGGCCATTGTCGGGTTCTTCGCCATGATGCCGTCGACCGCGAGGCGCAACGCGACCCATGCGCCGCTGATCGACGCCGTCCGGGTGCCGCCGTCGGCCTGGAGCACGTCGCAGTCGAGCGTGATCTGCCGTTCACCGAGCAGTTTGAGATCGGTTACCGCGCGCAAGCTGCGCCCGATCAGCCGCTGGATTTCCTGCGTCCGCCCCGACTGCTTGCCCTTGGCGGCTTCGCGCTGGCCGCGCGTATGCGTTGCTCGGGGCAGCATCCCGTATTCGGCGGTGACCCAGCCCTCGCCTTTGCCGCGCAGCCATGGCGGCAGGCGTTCTTCGACGCTCGCGGTGACGAGGACGTGGGTGTCGCCGAACTTGATCAGGCACGACCCCTCGGCGTGCGCGGTGAAGCGCGGGATGATCTCGAGCTGACGCATCGCGTCGGGGGCGCGGCCGGAGGGGCGCATGGGTGGTTTCCAATCGGTTCGGACAGAGAGGTTTGTGCGCATCTACCGTCTCCCCCGGTTGAGCGAAACCCCGCGCGCGCCTACATCGCGCCGATGCAGTCGCCGCCGATCACCGACCTGACTGACCGCGCGCGCGAAGTTTTTCGCCAGATCGTCGAGTCGTACATCGAACACGGGACGCCGGTCGGGTCGCGAACGCTGTCGAAGCTCGCCGTTCTCGGCCTGTCGCCGGCGTCGATCCGCAACGTCATGCAGGACCTCGAGGAGCTCGGTCTGCTCGCCGCGCCGCATAGTTCGGCGGGGCGGTTGCCGACGCAACTCGGCCTGCGGCTGTTCGTCGACGGAATGATGCAGACCAGCGCGCCGACCGAGACCGAGCGCGGCGCGATCGAGACCCAGGTGGCGGGAGTGGCCTCGATGGAGGACATTCTCGGGCGGACCACTGCCGTCCTGTCGGGGCTGAGCGCGTGCGCCGGGATCGTCCTCGTCCCCCGCCACGAAACCGTCGTGCGGCAGGTCAGCTTCGTTCCGCTATCGCCGACGCGCGCGCTGGCGATCCTCGTCGGGGCCGATGGCACGGTCGAAAACCGCGTCGTCGACCTGCCCCCCGGCGTGCCGCCGACCGCGCTGATCGAGGCGGCGAACTATATCAACGCGCGCCTTCACGGGCTGACGCTGGGGGAGGCCGCCATCCGCCTCCGCGCCGAAATCGACGCCGACCGCGCCCAGATCGACGGGTTGACGCGGACGTTGATCGAGACGGGCCTCGCCAGCTGGTCGTCCGACGGCGCGGCACGTCCTATCCTGATCGTTCGCGGCAGCGCGCATCTGGTCGCAGGCGACGCCGCCGACCTCGACCGAGTGCGGACGCTGCTCGACGACCTCGAAGGCAAGGAGGAACTCGTCCGCCTGCTCGATTCGGCGTCGGGCGGCGAGGCGTGCAAGATTTTCATTGGGGCCGAAAACAAGCTTTTTTCACTATCGGGGTCGAGCGTCATCGCTGCGCCATACCGTTCGGGCACGGGTCGCGTTGTCGGCGTCGTCGGCGTAATCGGCCCGACGCGCTTGAATTACGCGCGCGTCGTTCCGATGGTGGATTATACCGCCAAAGCACTCAGCAGGTTGATCGCATGACCGAAGACACCGAACTCCACCCCAACAGCACCATGACCGGGGCGCCCGACGGCGTGAATGACGGCGACGGCGCGAGCGCGGTCGAAACCGGGCCTGACCTGGCCGAAGAAGTCGTCCGCCTGACCGACGAAATCGCGTCGCTCAAGGACCGCCTCCTTCGTGCCGCCGCCGAAACCGAAAACGTCCGCCGCCGCCTCGAACGTGAAAAGACCGACGCGAGCACCTATGCGGTGACCGGCTTTGCCCGCGACGTCCTCGGCGTCGCCGACAATCTTGCCCGCGCTGTCGCCGCGCTGCCCGCCGATGTCGCCGGGTTCGACGCGGTCAAGACCGGCATCGCCGCGACCGAGCGCGAGCTGACGACCGTCCTTGGCCGCCACGGCATCACTCGTGTCGTCACCGAAGGCGCGAAGCTCGACCCCAACCGCCACCAGGCAATGCTCGAGGTTGAAACCGACGCCCACGAACCCGGCGCGATCGTCGCCGAATTGCAGGCGGGCTATACGATCAAGGACCGGCTGCTGCGTCCGGCGATGGTCAGCGTCGCAAAGGCGCGCACAAGCGCCGCCTGACGCAACCGGGGGGACCCAGGCCATGATCATTCTGATCGCGCGATGCGAGATCGATCCCGATGCGCTCGCGGCGTTGCAGCCGCTGATCGACCGGACAATGCGGCTGACGTGGGACGAATCCGACTGCCTCAGTTACTCGATCGCAACCGAGAGCGAGGCGGCGGGCGTCGTCACCATCGTCGAGCGGTGGCGCAGCGAGGCGGCGCTGACCGACTATCTCGCGACCCCGGCAATGCGCGATTTTTACGATGCGTTGCAGCCGGTGTTGCTCAGCCTCGATGCCCGGATCTACGATGTCGGCGGCGAACGCCCGCTGCCGTTGCCGCCCGCCCGCGCGCCGATGCTCACGCTCGTCGGCGGCTGAGGCGCGGGACAAAAAGCGCTTTCCTACAAGCACTTAATCGGTTTAGAGTCGCGCGATGATGAGTCGGCGATCATCCTTTTCTGACCGGTCGGAGGCGGCGTCGCGCGGCGTCTGCAGCCCGGAAAGGGAAAACAATTTTCGTCGCGGGCGTGAACTTCGTGTGAACTTCGTCCGCGAGCGGCGTGGGCGTCGAACGCGAGATGTTGCGCGTCAGTGTGATATTATCTCGAACTTGGCGAGGGATGGGTCGGCGCACGCCCGAAACGGGAGCAGCGCGCGATAAACGGCGATCGTTGGCGCTCCGGGTATTTGTCCTTTGTTATCAAGAACATAGGCGTCGGCGACGATGCACGCTTGCTGTTCGATGCCGTACGCCGCGAATGCCTTGCCGGGGATAAGCGGCAGGTAGGCATAGCGCGCGAACGGGCGGCGGCGCAGGACGAGGTTGAGGCCGCACTGGACCTGCCAGACATGGGTCAGCTCGTGGACCAGCAGCGCGCGCGAGCCGAGGCTGGCGGTGGCGAAGTCGTCGCGCCATTCGGGGCCGTCGGGGTGAAACCAGACATGGCCGTCGGGGGCCATTACGGTGCGGCGCGGCTGGAACGGGAACCACTTGCCCTGCCGCAGCGTGACGGTGTCGGGATCGAGCGCGTCGCCGAAGACGCAGGCGACGATGACGCGCTCGCCGTCGGTCAGCGGGCGACTGTGCTTAGTGCGCGCCATTTGGCATCGGTATCTTGGGCGGCATCGACATCGCAGGTGGCATCGACATCGCAGCTGGCATCGACATCGCGGCGTCGCCGCCCGCAGCGACGACTGTCGCCGCGGCCCGCAACGCGCTGCCGTCAGCGAAGACGAAGGTCAGCGGCAGCGTCGCACCGGGGCGAAGGCTCGCGGGCAGGTCGAACAGCATCAGATGCGCGCCGCCGGGCGCGAAACGGGCGACGTGTCCGGCGGCGACGCGAACCGACGGCAGCGCGTCCATCCGCATCACGCCGCCGGTCATGCTCATCGCGTGCAGCTCGGTGCGCTTCGCCGGGCTGTTAACCCGGACCAACTCGACCGGCGTCGTCCCGGCGGAAAGGACGAAATAGCCGGCCGCTGGACGTCCCGGCACAACGGGAAGGCGGACGCTGGCGTTCGTCACGTGCGCCGCTTTGGTTGGAGCCGCGTCGGTCCGCGTCCCGGCGACCATCGCCGCGACAAGCAGGGCGATCGCACCCGCGCATGCCAGCCAGCCGATAAGCCTGAGTGCCGTTGCTCGTACCATCGCGTCCCTCGTCCGATCGCGAGCCTTTACGCCGGGCAAAGCGGGTCCGTCGATGCTTCGCGCTGTCGCGGTACATTGAGGCGCAGGCGCTCGGCGGCTTGCAGCGACTTTTTGGCTCACTATATCCGCCCGGCACACGCTGGCCGGGGTCGCTTCACATGAGGGCCGTTGGCTAGTCGCTTTGGGCTAAACGCTTACATACGAAGGACGAACATGGCCAAAGTTATCGGAATTGACCTCGGAACGACCAATAGCTGCGTTGCCGTCATGGAAGGCAGCACCCCCAAGGTCATCGAAAACGCCGAAGGCGCGCGCACGACTCCGTCGCAGGTCGCCTTCACCAAGGACAAGGAGCGCCTCGTCGGCCAGCCCGCCAAGCGGCAGGCGGTCACGAACCCCGAAAACACGGTCTTCGCCGTTAAGCGCCTGATCGGGCGCGGCTTCAACGACCCGCTGACGCAGAAGGACGCTGCGCTCGTCCCGTACAAGATCGTCAAGGGCGGCAATGGCGACGCGTGGGTCGCGGCGGGCGGCGAAGACTATTCGCCGTCGCAGATCAGCGCCTTCATTTTGCAAAAGATGAAGGAAACCGCCGAAGCCTATCTCGGCGAGACAGTCACCCAGGCGGTCATTACCGTCCCGGCATACTTTAACGACGCCCAGCGGCAGGCGACCAAGGACGCCGGCAAGATCGCCGGTCTCGAAGTTCTCCGCATTATCAACGAGCCGACGGCAGCAGCTTTGGCCTATGGCCTCGACAAGCAGGGTGCCAAGACGATCGCGGTCTACGACCTCGGCGGCGGCACCTTCGACGTGTCGGTGCTCGAGCTTGGCGACGGCGTGTTCGAGGTCAAGTCGACCAGCGGCGACACGTTCCTCGGCGGTGAGGATTTCGACGCCAAGGTCGTCGCCTACCTCGCCGAAGACTTTAAGAAGACCGAAGGCATCGACCTGACCAAGGATAAGCTCGCGCTGCAGCGGCTCAAGGAAGCCGCCGAAAAGGCGAAGATCGAGCTGTCGTCGTCGGCGTCGACCGAGGTCAACCTGCCTTTCATCACCGCCGACGCGACGGGTCCGAAGCACCTCGTCAAGACGGTGACCCGGACCGACCTCGAGCGGCTGGTGATCGACCTGATCGAGCGTACCCGCAAGCCGTGCCTGGACGCGATCAGCGAAGCCGGGGTCAAGACGAGCGAGATCGATGAGGTCGTCCTCGTCGGCGGAATGACCCGCATGCCGCGCGTCCGAGAATTCGTGAAGTCGTTGTTCGGCAAGGAACCCAACACCAGCGTCAACCCCGACGAAGTCGTCGCAATGGGCGCGGCGATCCAGGCGGGCGTCCTCCAGGGCGACGTTAAGGACGTTCTGCTGCTCGACGTGACGCCGCTGTCGCTCGGCATTGAGACACTGGGCGGCGTTTTCACCCGGATGATCGACCGCAACACGACGATCCCGACGAAGAAGTCGCAGACCTATTCGACCGCCGACGACAACCAGTCGGCTGTGACGATCCGCGTCTTTCAGGGTGAGCGCGAAATGGCGGCGGACAACAAGCTGCTCGGCCAGTTCGACCTTGTCGGCATCCCGCCCGCGCCGCGCGGCCTGCCGCAGATCGAGGTAACCTTTGACATCGACGCCAACGGCCTCGTCAGCGTTAACGCCAAGGACAAGGGCACTGGCAAGGAGCAGCAGATCCGGATCCAACCGTCGGGCGGCCTGTCGAAGGATGACATCGAGGGCATGGTCAAGGACGCCGAGCGCTTCGCCGAGGAAGACAAGAAGCGCCGTGCCGTCGCCGAAGCGCGCAATCAGGCCGACAGCCTCGTCCACTCGACCGAGCGTCAAGTGGTCGAACACGGCGACAAGGTCACGCCTGAGGTCAAGACCGAGATCGAGACGGCCATCGCCGACTTGAAGGCGATCCTCGACGGCGGCGATGCGGACGCGCTGATCGCCAAGACGACGGCGTTGCAAACAGTGGCGATGAAGCTGGGCGAGGCGATCTACAAAGCCGAGGCCGAAGCCCCCGCGCCCGACGCGACGGCGAAGAAGGACGATGATGTGGTCGACGCCGAATTCAGCGAAGTCGACGACCACAAATAAGGACCGGGCCACGCGTGTCGTCGGCACGCGTGGCAACCGGGGGGCAGCGCAATGACCACCGACATCGATTATTACGAACTGCTCGAATGCGAGCGCACGGCCGACGAGGGGACGCTCAAGGCGTCGTATCGGCGGCTCGCAATCCGTTGGCATCCCGACAAGAACCCCGGCGACGCCGCTGCCGAAGCGCGTTTCAAGGCCATCAGCGAAGCCTATGATGTTTTAAAGGACGCGCAGAAGCGCGCCGCCTATGACCGGTACGGCAAGGCCGGATTGGGTCAGGGCGGCGGCGCGGGACCGCAGGGTTTCGGCGGCTTCTCCGACATCTTCGAGGACATTTTCGGTCAATTCACCGGGCGTGGGCGGCAGCCATCGGGGCGCGGACAGGACTTACGCTACGATCTGGAAATGACTTTCGAGGAAGCTTTTGCCGGCAAGGCCGCGAGCCTGACGATGGAGGTCGCCGCTACCTGCACGACGTGC
This sequence comes from Sphingomonadales bacterium, assembly GCA_038226115.1. Lineage (GTDB taxonomy): Bacteria > Pseudomonadota > Alphaproteobacteria > Sphingomonadales > Sphingomonadaceae > Polymorphobacter_B. The sequence continues at coordinate 8,224 of JBBRQR010000062.1, forward strand.
GATGGCCGCGGGGCCAAGCCCGGGACGACGGTCAAGCCATGCACGACGTGCCGCGGCCAAGGTAAGGTCAACATGCGGCAGGGCATGTTCATGGTCGAGCGGGCGTGCCCGACGTGCCATGGGGCTGGACAGATCATCCCCGACCCGTGCGACACATGCCACGGCGCGGGCCGGGTCGAGCGGAGCAAGAATCTCGAGGTGCAGATTCCCGCCGGGGTCGACGATGGCACTCGCATTCGCGTCGCGGGCGAAGGTGAGGCGGGGCAACGTGGGGCAGGACCCGGCGATTTGTACATCTTCGTGGCGTTGAAGCCGCACGCGATCTTCAAACGTGACGGCACTACGCTGTTCGCTCAGGTGCCGGTGTCGATTACGACCGCTGCGCTCGGCGGCGAGATCGAGGTTCCTGGCCTCGACAAGCAGGCGGCGACGATCAAGGTTCCGGCCGGGACGCAGAGCGGCAAGCAGTTGCGGGTGCGCGGGCGCGGCATGCCCGCCTTGTCCAACAACGGGCGCAACCATGGTTTCGGCGACTTAGTCATTCAGGTCGACGTCGAAACGCCAGTCAAGCTGTCGAAGCGTCAGCGCGAATTGCTCGAGGAGTTTCAGGCGCTTGAGGCGGGCGAGGGAAACTTCCCGGCGCAATCGGGGTTCTTCGCGAAGATCAAAGGGATGTGGAGCGAGCTGACCGACTAGCTCGCTCCATCAAACCCTAACAGTTACGCTCGACCGAGTCGCCGATCGCTGCACCGACACCTGCCCCGGCGACGGTCGAAAACCCTCGGTCATAGTAACCGCCGACCGAACTGCCGATCAGGCCACCGGCAATCGCGCCGAGCACGGCGCCCGCACCGCTGCTGTGGCAGCGATAGCCCTGGCGATACCTGTCGCCGTAGCCATCGCGTGAATAGCCATAGGCCGGGTAGCCCGGCTCGCGATAGCTATATTGCGGGGCGGTATAGGCATAGTCTGGCTCATAACTGTCGTAGCCATACGCGGGTTCGACATAGACTGGACGCGGCGCGTAATAGACCGGCGGCGCGTAATAATAGGGCTGCACATAGACCGGGCGAGGCCGATAATAGCCCCCGCCATAATAGCTTTGGCCATAGTGACTTTGGCCGTAATAAGGGCGGCCGTAATAGCCACCGCGCCAATGGGCATCCGCCGGAGTGGCAGCCGTCGCGGCGGTTGCGGCGAGCGCCGCAGCGAGAAGGAAGCGCTTCATCCGACATACTCCTCAAAACAGATTGAGCTGGGACGTCTTGACGCTTGGTGTTCCCACGCGCCATTCTTATGCGAATGCTAGTGCTATGGGGTACGTGAACGCCGACTGAACTTCGCGTTCACGGAACCATCACACGACGACGCCGCTTATGCGTAACGAGTTCACAACCAAGGATCGATCATCATGCGTCTTCTTATTACCTTCGCCGTCGCTGCCGCCACTCTCACCGCAACTGCGGTCGATGCCCGCCGCCATTATTACAACGGTCGCAGCCACAGCGAGTGCCGCCGCGACAAGCGTAATGCCGGGCATCAGGGCATCGCCGTCGGTGCTGTTGCTGGCGGTGCCGCTGGTGCGCTTCTCGGCGGCGGTGTCGGCGGTGCGCTACTCGGTGCGACGGCCGGTGGCGTCGGCGGCAGCGTGATCGGTCGTGGGACCGAACATTGCGCCGACGCGACCCACGCGCACTAAGACTATCGACGGACGCTGCGGCTTGCCGCAGCGTCCTCCTCGAAGAGTTGGGCGAGCTGGTCGATGATCGTCCCGCCCAACTGCTCGGCGTCCATAATCGTCACCGCCCGCGAATAATAGCGCGTGACATCATGGCCGATGCCGACCGCGATCAATTCGACCGGTGACCGCGTCTCGATCCAGCCGATCACCTGACGAAGGTGGCGTTCGAGATAGTTGCCGGTGTTCACCGACAGAGTCGAATCGTCGACCGGCGCGCCGTCGGAAATGACCATCAGAATCCGGCGGTCCTCGCTTCGCGCGAGCATTCGGTTGTGCGCCCACAACAAGGCCTCGCCGTCGATATTCTCCTTGAGCAGGCCCTCGCGCATCATCAGCCCGAGGTTCTTGCGCGCGCGTCGCCACGGCGCGTCGGCGGGCTTGTAGATAATATGGCGCAGGTCGTTGAGGCGGCCGGGCTTGCCGGGCCGCCCCGATGCGAGCCATTTTTCGCGTGACTGGCCCCCCTTCCACGCGCGCGTCGTGAAGCCGAGAATCTCGGTCTTCACCGCACAGCGTTCAAGGGTCCGCGCCAGGATATCGGCGCAGATCGCTGCGATCGAAATCGGTCGCCCGCGCATCGATCCTGAATTATCGATCAGCAGCGTCACGACAGTATCTCGAAACCTTGTGTCGCGTTCGACCTTGTAACTCAGCGCATGGCCGGGCGAGGTGACGATCCGGACCAGCCGCGCGGCGTCGAGTTGGCCGTCTTCCTGATCGAAATCCCAGCTCCGGTTCTGCTGCGCCATCAACCGCCGCTGGAGTCGGTTGGCGAGCTTGGTCACGGCGCCCTGCAGATGCAGCAACTGCTGATCGAGATAGCCGCGGAGCCGTGTTAGCTCCTCGGCATCGCACAGTTCCTCAGCGGCGATCGTCTCGTCGTAGCTCGTGGTGAAGGCGGAATAGTCGAACCCGGCGGGCAGTTCGTGCAGCGGTGTATTGGGACGCCACGGGGTCGTTCCTTCGCGGCCCTCTTCGCCCATCTCGGCCTCGGACACCGCTTCGGTGTCCATATCGACTTCGCGCGTCTCGGTTTCGTCGCTGGCCTCCGATGTCTCCTCGGCGCGCGTCTCGACCGACGATTCCTGACCCGCAGTCTCGCCGGTTTCGTCCTGCCCCTCGTCGCCGGGGGCGTCGTCACCGGCATCGTCGGCTCGATCGTCGCTATCGTCGGGCGTTGCGTCGGGGTCTTCGCCCAGCCCAAGGTCGTTCAACACCCGTCGCATCACCAGCCCGAACGCGGCCTGATCGCCGACGTTGGCGGCCAGGTCGTCGAGATGCCCGCCCGCCTTTGCCTCGATTTCGTCGCGAACGAGTGCAACGGCACTTTCGGCCATGCGCGGCGGCGCACGGCCGGTCAGGCGTTCGCGGACGACCAGCCCGAGGGCGGTTGCCAGCGGCACCTCGTCGGCGGTGCGCGCGCGAACGATGGGGTCGGTCTTGATCCGCGCCTCGGTCATCCGGTCGAGATTCAGCGCGACGCCAACCATCTCCGCCCCGCCGATCGCCTCGATCCGCGCTTGTTCGACCGCCTGAACGATATCGCGCGCGACGCCGGCTGGGGGCAGATCGGCAGCAAACGCCCGCGCGTCGTGGTGACGCCGCCGCAGCGCGAACGAATCGGCCCACCCGCGCGATTCGGCGACCTGATCCGCCCCGAGCGCGCGACCCGGCTGCGGCACCTTCGCCTGATCGCCGTAGCATGACGGCTTGTCGGCGGTGTATGCGAGGTCGAGCCCCGGCTCGTGACCCAGCGCGCGCAAGGTCGCGGCGAGCGCGACGCGGAAGTCCTCGAGCGGGTTTTCGGGCTGCGCCATCAGACGGCTCCACTCA
>JBBRQR010000063.1:0-11765 GCA_038226115.1 Sphingomonadales bacterium
CACTGGTCGGAGAAGCAACCGACCTGATCTTCCACCTCGCCGTCCTGCTCGCCGACGCCGGCCTCAGCTTCGCCGACCTCCGCACCGAACTGGTTCGGCGCGAGGGCGTTTCGGGACTGGCGGAGAAGGCGGGGCGAAAGGTCTGACCATGCCCGTCCCCGCCCTTGCCCTCTACGACCCCGCCAACATCTTCGCGCGTATCCTCCGCGACGAAATCCCGAGCCGTCGGATCTACGAAGACGCGTTCGCCGTCGCCTTCCACGATCTGCACCCGCAGGCTCCCGTTCACATCCTCGTGATCCCGCGCGGCCCCTATGTTTCATGGGCCGACTTCAGCGCGCAGGCGAGCGATGCCGAGATCGCCGGATTCGTTCGCGCGGTCGGGGCGGTCGCGCGGCAGTTGGGGCTTGAGGAGCCGGGGTATCGCCTGCTCGCCAACGCCGGGATCGACGCGCATCAGGAGGTGCCGCACCTCCACGTCCATCTGTTCGGCGGGCGGGCGCTGGGGCCGTTGCTCGCCCGCTGACGGACGTCCGTGAACTTACCATGACGGTCCTTGAAGCCCGGGCGCGAACGCCCATATGGCTCGCACAGGCCCGCATCCGATGTCCCCGCTCCCCCGCGCCGCACTGCTCCTCGTCGCCACGGCGGCGGGTGTTGCCGCTTTGTGGTTGCTGATCGTCGCGGTGCCCGACCTGATCGATCGCCATCGCGACGGTGCGTTGGCCGAGGCGCTGTTCCTGCTCGCCGCCGTTCCTGCCGGGCTCATCTGGGGCGCCACCCGGCTCGTCCTTGCGCTGCGGGACACCACCGATGACTGACGAGACCTACCCGATCGAACCGGCGACCTATGCGCCGCGCCGTCTGCCCGTCCGCCGCGTCGGCTGGATCGTCGGCGCGCTCGTGCTGCTGTTCGTCGCCGCGACCTTCCTGACGAACGCCTTCTTCCGCGTCCTGCCCGGCTATGTCGGCATCCGCGTCAACAACATCGGCTCCGACGCCGGTGTCGTTTCGCACGCGCTGCCGGTCGGCTGGTACTTCGCGCCGCCGGGAGTCAATTATTACGAATATCCGGTGTTCACCCGAACCTACAGCTGGACGAGTTCGAAGACCGAGCAGAACACTGTCGATGAGAGTTTCGGCTTTCAGGACAAGAACGGCCTCGGTCTGCGCGCCGACATTGCGGTCGCGTATCACGTCGATCCGCTGCGCGCGCCGATCCTGTTCCAGCGGTACCGCGCCGATATGGACGCGATCATTCAGGGGCCGCTGCGCAATGCGATCCGCAACGCGATCGTCGAGCGCGCGTCGCAGCTTGGCGTCGAGCAGATCTATGGGCCGATGAAGGCGCAGCTGGTCAACGACGCGCTGAAGGACGTGCAGAAATATTTCACGCCGGTCGGGCTCCAGGTCGAACAGCTTTACTGGGCGGGCAACATCATCGTCCCCGACGCGGTGCTCGCGCAGATCAACGCCAAGATCGCCAACGAACAGGCAGCACTCGCGGCGCAGGCGAACGTCGCCACCGCGACCGCCGACGCGATGGCGCGCGTCGCCAAAGCGAAGGGCGACGCCGAGGCTATCCGCGTCGAGGCCGAAGCAATCCGGACCAATCCCGAAATCGTCCAGCTGCGCGCGGTCGAGAAATGGGACGGGCGCCTGCCGACGTACACCGGCGGCGGCGCGCCGTTGCCTTTCGTCGGGGTCAAGTAGCGCGGTTGCCTGCGGCCCGGTCCCCTGACCATAAGGGCCGCAGGCAAATTGGGGGCAGGCAATGAAATTCGCGCGGATCGTCTATCTGGTGGCGGGGCTGTACGGCGTGCTTGTGCTAACGCCGGGGCTGCTCGCGCCACCCGTCAGTTCGTCGCCGCTGCTCGTCTACGGCTTCTTCGCGTCGGCGTTTGTGTGGCAGCTGCTATTCCTCGTCATCGCCCGCTGGCCCGAGCGCCTGCGGGTGCTGATGCCGGTGACGGTGCTCGAGAAAGCGGCATTCTTTGGGCCGGCGCTCGTCCTTCACCAGCGCGGCGCGATTCCCGCCGACGCGACCTTCTACGTCGGCCTCGCCGACGGTGTGCTGATGGTGCTGTTCACGGTAGCTTGGTGGTGGAGCGGGCGCGCCCGAACCGTGTAACGGGGACGTCGGCGACGTTGCTTGACTAGTAGGCAATCGCTTGCTTCGTCGGCACGATGACGCCGCCGCCCACCAGCCCCCTTCGGCCCCGCCCGCTCCGCTCCCGCCGCGACGGCTGGACCGCCGAGCGTCAGGCGGGCTTCGTCGCCGCCCTGACCACCGGCAGTTCGGTCGCCGCTGCGGCAGCGACGGTCGGCCTGTCGCGGCAGGCAGCGTATCGCTTGCGCGGGCGCAGCATGGCGGTCGCGGCGGCGTGGGGCACCGGCCCCCGCGATGCAACCGACGACGAACTGGGGGCGGCGGGAGAGAGCGGCCTTGCGGCGCGGGCTGATGCGTTCGCCGCCGCCGACGCGGCCTATCGCGGGGGCGACGGAACTTGGCTCCTCCGCCAGCTTCGCGCCGATGTCCGTCGGGCGAAGCGCCGCGACCAGGCACGCCGTCGCGCGGCGGCGAAAAACCGGGTCGTTGTGTGATAATGTGTAACCTTCCGCGCGACTGTGGTGCGATTCACCCCGAAAAACCGGGTCGTTGTGTGAGCTTGTGTCACCTTTCGCGTTACCGCTTGACCGCCCCCCCTGTGCCGCGCCACGTTGCACGCCAGCTGACTATCGCCGCGACGCCCGACAACGGCGCGCGTGCGGCCAAGGGGACCAATCGATGAACTGGCGTATCAAATCACTCGATGCGATCCTCGCAACGGCGCAGCACAAGCCGCTGACGCGGAGCCTCGGCGCGTTCCAGTTGACGATGCTCGGCATCGGCGGGACGATCGGCACCGGCATCTTCGTCCTGACCGCAACGGCAGCGTCGAAGGCGGGGCCGGCGATGATGATCAGCTTCATCATCTGCGGCGTCGTCTGCCTGTTGACCGCGCTCGCTTACTCCGAACTGGCGGCGATGATCCCGGTGTCGGGGTCGGCGTACACCTTCAGCTATGCGACCTTCGGCGAGGTCGCGGCGTGGATCGTCGGCTGGGCGCTGGTGCTCGAATACGCGATCGCATCGTCGGCGGTCGCCGTCGGCTGGTCGGGCTATATGGTCGGGCTGGCGAACCGCTTCTTCAACATCCACATTCCCGCGACCTTCGTCCATGGACCGTTCGACAAGGAGCCGGGGCTGATCAATATGCCGGCGATGTTGATCGCCGGGCTGGTGACGACCCTGCTCGTCGTCGGCACGAAGGAAAGCGCTCGCTTCAACTCGGTCCTCGTGATGATCAAGATCCTGACTTTGTGCATGTTCCTCGCGTTGGCATTGCCGCTGATCCACGACATTAATTTCCATCCGTTCATGCCGCTTGGCTTTTTCGCGCACGAGGTCCCCGATCCGTTCAAGCCGGGGATCATGGCGTCGGTCGGCGTGTCGGCGGCGGCGGCGACGATCTTCTTCGCCTTTGTCGGCTTCGACGCGGTGTCGACAGCGGCGGAGGAAACCATCAACCCCAACCGCAACATCCCGATCGGGCTGATCGGCGCGCTCGGCATCTCGACCGTGCTGTATATGCTCGTCGGTATCGCCGCGACGGGGTCGGTCGGCGCGCAGCCCGACTCGATGCTCGCCAAGTCGAGCGAGGCGCTTGCCTATGTCCTCCACACCATCGGCTACGGCTGGGCGGGGAACCTGTTGTCGATCGCCGCCGTCGTCGCGCTGCCGTCGGTCATCCTCGCGCTGATGTTCGGCCAGACGCGGATCTTTTTCGTCATGGCGCGCGACGGGCTGCTGCCGCCGGTGCTGTCGCGCATCCATCCGCGTTTCCACACGCCGCACGTCATCACCATCGCGACCGGCTTCTTCGTCGCGGTGTTCTCGGCGTTCTTCCCGATCGACCTGCTCGCCGACGTGTCGAACGCGGGGACACTGCTCGCGTTCATCTCGGTCGCGATCGGCGTGATGGTGCTGCGCGTCCGCGATCCCGGCCGCCGCCGCCCATTCCGCGCGCCGGTCGTCTGGGTCACCGCCCCGCTCGCGGCGGCGGGGTGCGCGTTCCTGTTCTTCTCGCTGTCGACGCTGACGAAGGAGCTGTTCGTCGGCTGGGGCGCGATCGGGCTGGCCTTCTATTTCCTCTACGGTCGGACCCGGTCGAATGTCGCTCGCGGCATCACCGGTTCGGGCGAAAGCCTCGAGGAAGCGGAGGCGCGGTCATAGCCTGAACGCTCAGGCAGTCCCGCCCGGCTCCTCGCGCTCGATCTTGTCGAGGACGGCCTCGGGGGCGACGTCGCACTGCAGGTCGGCGATCTCGCGGTGGTTGTCGAGGTCGATGCCCAGCTTGTCGGCGATCGCGGCGGTCAGCTTGATCAACTGGGTGATCTCGTGTTCGGCGAGCAGGCTGACCTGAAGGTTGAGATCGTCGCGTCGGTCGGCAGCGCTCGACTGGCCGTTTTGCGCGATGAGGATGAAGATCGACAGAAAGATACTCTCGACCGACGCAACCGAGCCGATCAAATACAGGGGGTGGTCGAACTCCGGGATGCCCGGAACCAGCCCCTGGCTCGCCAGTACCCAGACACCGTAGAAGACGATGTTGGCGTAGATGAACCCCATCCGCCCGATGAAATGGCCGATGCTCGTCGCGATCTTGACGCTGCCGCTTGTCAGCCGAACATCCTCGGCCCGCCGCCGGGCGATCGCCTCGATGTTGCGCGACAGCGCGCCGGCAAGGCTTTGCTCGCCCGGTGGCGGTGCAGTCGGCTCGCCGCCGGGCTTAGCCAAGACGCGCCGCCACCAGCGCCTTAAGGTCGACCTCGCTGCGTGCGCCGTAATGGCTGATGATCTCGGCCGCCGCGATCCCGCCGATGCGAGCACAGTCACCAAGGCTGCGGCCCTGCGCGAGGCCGTGGAGGAAGCCGCCGGCGAACAGGTCGCCCGCGCCGGTGGTGTCGACGACCTTGGTGACGGGTTCGGCGGGGACGACGATGCGCTCGCCCCCGGCGATGACGACGGCACCCTTCTCCGACCGGGTGACGACGGCGATTGCGGCGTGCGATGCCAGTTCGGCCATCGCGGCATTCAGATCGGACGTCTGGTACAGGCTCAACACCTCGGCCTCGTTACCGAACATCACATCGACATGGCTGGCGAGCAGGTCGCGGAAGTCGCCGCGGTGGCCGTCGACGCAAAAGACGTCGGACAAGGTGAAGGCAACCTTGGTTCCGGCGGCGCGAGCAATCGCGATCGCCTTCCGCATTGCGGCGCGCGGGGCGGGCGGGTCCCACAGGTAGCCTTCAAGGTACAATACCTTCGACGCGCGGACGGCGGCGTCATCGACGTCGGCCTCGCCCAGTTCCTGGCACGCGCCGAGGTAGGTCGACATCGTCCGGTCGCCGTCGGGGGTGACGACGATCAGGCAGCGCCCGGTCGGCGGCCCGTCGACCATCGGCGGCACGGCGAAGGCGACGCCCGCTGCGCGAATGTCGTGTGCGAACACTTCGCCCAACTGGTCGGCGGCGACGCGCCCGACGAAGGCGGGGGAGCCACCGAGCGCGGCGATCCCGGCAACGCTGTTTGCCGCCGAGCCTCCCGAGATCTCCTTGCCCGCCCCCATGATGGCGTACAGCCGTTCGGCCTCGTCGGCGGCGATCAGGCGCATCGTCCCCTTGGGGATGCCATGGCTATTGAGAAACTCGGCGTCGGCGGTGGTGATGACGTCGACCAGCGCGTTGCCGATGGCGAGGATGTCGGGCATTGAGGCTCCTTGGCGAATGGCACTCGCCTAGCGGGCGGCGCGCGTCATGGCTATAACGGTGCTGCTGCCGGAAGGTATCCCGATGCGCCGCTCCCCTCCCGTCTTACTCGCCACCCTGTTGACCGCCGCCTGCGCCACGACGCCGTCGCCAAAGCCGATCGCGGTGGCGAAGACGGTCGCGCTGACCCCGGTGCCGGGCCTCGAACGCATTCTCGGCCACCCTGCCACGACGGCGACGGCGCTGCTCGGCCCCCCGACCCTCGACCGGCGTGAGGGGACGGCGCGTGCAATCCAGTTCGCCGCCGCCGGGTGCGTACTCGACGTCTATTACTACCCCGACCCTGCCGCCGAACAGCCGACCGCGCGCTTCGCCGAGGCGCGGCTGCCGAGCGGTGCCGCCGATCCGCCAGCGCGCTGCCTCGCGGCCCAGGTTGCGGCACGCGGTCACGGCTAGGCGGCGCGTCGGCTTGGTGTTAACGTCCACGTCAACTGGACCTTGGGAGCCCGACATGGATCTGAACTTCTCCGCCGACGACCTTGCCTTCCAGCAGGAGGTTCGCACCTTTCTCGCCGACCATTATCCCGCCGGGCTGAAGGCGAAGTTCGACGAAGGCGAGGAACTGTCGAAGGAGGACTTCCTCAGCTGGCACAAGGTACTCGCTGCCAAGGGCTGGGCCGGGATCGCATGGCCGGTCGAATATGGCGGGACCGGGTGGACGAGCGTTCAGCGTTACATCTTCGCCGAGGAAAGCGCCCGCGCCGACGCGATGCGGCTGCTCCCGTTCGGCCTCAACATGGTCGGGCCGGTGATCTACACCTTCGGTACGCCTGAGCAGAAGGCGAAGTATCTGCCGCGCATCCTCAGCGGCGACGACTGGTGGTGCCAAGGCTATAGCGAGCCAGGCGCGGGTAGCGACCTTGCGAGCCTGCGGACCAAGGCCGAACGCTTCACCGGCGACGACGGCAAGGAATATTACCGCGTCAACGGCCAGAAGACGTGGACGACGCTGGCGCAGCACGCCGACATGATTTTCGCTCTCGTCCGCACCGACGCGACGGTCAAGCCGCAAGAGGGGATCAGCTTCCTCCTCATCGACATGAAGACGCCGGGCATCACGGTGCGCCCGATCATAACATTGGGCGGCGAGCATGAGGTCAACGAGGTCTGGTTCGAAGATGTGATCGTGCCGGTCGAAAACCGCGTCTTCCACGAGAACAAGGGCTGGACCTGCGCCAAGTTCCTCCTCGCCCATGAACGCACCGGTATCGCCGGGGTCGCGGCATCGAAGCGTGGCGTCGAGCGGATCAAGACGATTGCGCGGACCGAGATCGACAGCTTCGGCGACGAAGCTCAGCCGCTGATCGCCAACCCGTTCTTCAAGCGCAAGGTTGCCGAACTCGAGATCGACCTGACCGCGCTCGAGTTCACCGAACTGCGGACGCTCGCCGGCGAATCTTCGGGTAAGGGACCGGGGCCGGAATCGAGCCTGCTCAAGATCAAGGGTACCGAAATCCAGCAGCGGATCACCGAATTGGCGCTCGAAGCCGTCGGCCATTACGGCGCGCCGTACTTCCGTGGCTTCGGTGAGGGCGACAACGAGCACCCGATCGGCCCCGACTACGCCCACCGCGCCGCCCCGACGTACTTCAACGTCCGCAAGACGAGCATCTACGGCGGCTCGAACGAAATCCAGCGCAACATCATCGCCAAGATGGTTCTGGGTCTCTAGGGTTGGACTCAACAAGCGACTGCTTGTCCCCGCGCCGGGCCTCCGGCGCGGGGACATTCGTATCAGCGATGGGGACGGACCATGGACTTCAACTTTACCGACGAACAGACGATGCTGCGTGACTCGGTCGCGCGCTATCTTTCCGACACCTATACCTTCGACGCGCGGATGGCGGCGGTGCACGGTGAGGCCGGCTGGAACCCGCACGTGTGGAAGGCCTTTGCCGAAGAACTCGGCATCCTTGGCGCGCCGTTCGCCGAGGACCACGGCGGGCTCGGCGGCGGCGCGATCGAGAACATGATCGTCATGGAGGAGATCGGCAAGGCGCTGGTCATCGAGCCGTACCTGCAAACCGTCGTCATCGGCGGCGGGTTTCTGAAGGCAGCCGGGGGTGCGCTGGCCGAAGCCGTGATCCCCAAGATCATCGACGGCAGCGCGATCATCGCCTTCGCCTATGCCGAACCGCAGGGGCGCTATAACCTTGCCGACTTGCGGACCACCGCGAAAAAGGACGGCGGCGGCTATGTCCTCAACGGCCACAAGGCGGTCGTCTATGCCGCGCCGTGGGCGACACACCTGATCGTTACCGCGCGCACCGGCGGCTCGGTGCGCGAGCGCGGCGGCGTGTCGGTCTTTCTGATCGCCGCCGACGCCCCCGGCATTACCCGCCGCGACTATCCGACCGTCGATGGCGCACGCGCGAGCGAAGTCTATTTCGAAAACGTCGCCGTCGGCGCGGATGCGCTGATCGGTGCCGAAGGCGAAGGCTTGCCGCTCGTCGAGCGCGTCGTCGATGAGGCAACCGCTGCCGTCTGCGCCGAAGCGTCGGGCGTCGTCCGCAAGCTCCACGAGGGCACCCTCGACTATAGCCGTCAGCGTAAGCAGTTCGGTAAGTCGATCGGCGAGTTCCAGGTCCTCCAGCACCGCATGGTCGACATGTTCATGGAAGTCGAACAGGCGGTCAGCATGACGCTGATGGCGACGCTCCGAATCGACGAGCACGACCGCAGCAAGCACGTCTCGGCAGCGAAGAACAAGATCGCCCGGGGCGCACGCTTTGTTGGCCAGAGCGCGGTCCAGATCCACGGCGGCATCGGCATTTCGAACGAGCTCGCGATCGGCCATTATTTCAAGCGCGCGACGATGATCGAAAGTCAGTTCGGCGATGCCGACTTCCACCTCCGTCGGTTCGAAACATTGATGGACTGACGCGGGGCAAGAAAGCCCTGTCCTACACCGGGTTGGCGGTGGTATTCTTCGCGCTGAGGAGAGCGATGATGCGCCGTTTGTTTCTCGCCACGTTGATTTTCGCTGCGCCAGCGACTGCCGCCCCCGACCTCGAACGGCTGTTGTCGGGGTCGGTTGTCGGCAAGCCCGCGCATTGTATCCGGCGGCAGGAAATTCACGGCCAGACGATCGTCGACCGTTCGACGATTATCTTCGAGCGCGGGCGCGGGCGCTATTACCGCAACGACGTCGGGCCGAATTGCGCCGCGCTGCGCCCCGACCGTGCGCTGATTACCCGCGATCTCGCATTCGGCTTCTGCGAAGGCGATTTGTTCGAGGTGTTCGAGCCGCTCAGCCGCATCAACTATGGCAGCTGCACCTTCGGCGCGTTCGTCCCCTACCAGCGCCCCGCGAAATAATTTTAGCCACTACTTGTATCGAAACACAATTTAGATATATCGGTAAAATCGATAGATCAAAATGGAGTTTCGATATGCACTTTCACGACCACGGCCACCGCGGATTTGGCCACCGCATGATGCACCGGATGGGCCGCCACGGTCACGGCGGCTTTGGCGGACCGCGCGGCGGCGGGCGAATGTTTCAGCACGGCGACCTGCGCCTGCTCATCCTCGCGCTGATCGCCGAGACCCCGCGCCACGGCTATGAACTGATCCGCGAGATCGAAAGCCGTGTTGGCGGGGCGTATGCGCCGTCGCCCGGCGTCGTCTATCCGACGCTGACGATGCTTGAGGAGCTCGGCTTTGCGACCTCGGCAACGACCGAGGGCAGCAAGCGCCAATATACGATTACGGCGGAAGGGACCGCGCATCTCGCCGCCAATCAGGTGACGATCGACGCGATCTTCGCGCGGATCGACGAGGCGGGCAGCGGCCCCGATACCGGACCCCGCGTCCTCCGCGCGATGGCCAACCTGCGCTTTGCGCTCAAGCTGCGGCTCGGTCGCGGCAGCGTCGACGACACGGCGGCAACGCACATCGCGGCAATCCTCGACGCCGCCGCCGCCGAAATCGAGCGGAGTTAGCCGTACAACCGATCGAGGCGGTCGCCATAGGCCGCCTCGATGCGGTGGCGGCGGATCTTGAGCGATGGGGTCATCTCGCCGTTGTCGACGGTGAAAGCAGCGTCGGCAATGACGATCCGGCGGACCTTTTCATGCGGTGCAACGCGGACGTTGACGCGGTCGACCGCCGCCATCAGGGCGCGAGCGAACTCAGGCTCGGCGTGCAGCTTGGCCATATCGCGCGGCATCCCCTTGTCGCGTGCCCAGTCGAGCGCCCATTCGGGGTCCGCGACGACGAGCCCGACGAGATACGGTCGCCGGTCGCCGTGAACCATCGCCTGCATGATCTCGGGTTGGAGCGTCAGCATCCCCTCGACGCGCGACGGCGAAACATTGTCTCCCTTGTCGTTGACGAGGATGTCCTTCTTGCGGTCGGTGATGATGAGATGGCCATCGTCATCGATCCGCCCGATGTCGCCGGTCAACAACCACCCGTCCTGCAGCGCGCGGTGGCTTTCGACGTCGTTCATCCAATAGCCGTCCATCACGCATTCGCCGCGGATGAGGATCTCGCCGTCGGCGGCGATGCGGATTTCCGTTCCGCGCAGCGCCGGCCCGACCGAATGCATCTTGAGCGTCCGTGACGGGCGGTTGCACGAAATCAGCGGCCCCGCCTCGGTCTGGCCGTAGCCTTGGCACAGCGTGAGCCCGAGCGCGGCGAAGAAAAGCCCGACGTCGGGGTTGAGCGGCGCGCCGCCCGACACCAGCGTCTTCAGCCGCCCGCCGAATCGCCCCGCGACGCGCTTGCGGATCGTCCGGTCGAGCAGCGCGTCATACGGGCGATCGGTCAGCGGCAGCGTGCCGCCGCGCTCGTAACGCTTGCGCCCGAGCCGTAGCGCCGCGTTGAACAGGGTGATCGCCGCGCCGCCCTGTTTCTCGATGCCCTTGCCGATCCGGGCGCGGAGAACCTCGAACAGGCGGGGGACAACGACCATGATTGTCGGCGACACCTCCTCCATGTTCGCTGCGAGCTTCTCGAGGCCCTCGGCGTAATGGATCGACGCTCCAAGGCCGATGGCGGTGAACTGGCCGCAGGTGTGTTCGTAGGCGTGGCTGAGCGGCAGAAACGACAGGAAGCTGTCGCGTCCCGGTGTCGGCGTAAAATCCTGTTCGATGATCGCGCACGCCGCTGCCACATTCTGCAGGATGGCGCCGTGATGCTGTCGCACCCCACGCGGCGTCCCGCCGGTTCCGCTGGTATAGATCAGGCACGCGAGGTCGGCGCGTCCAGCGGTGATGGCGGCCCGCGTCGCCGCGATGTCGGGAATGTGACCGGCAATGAACGTGTCCCAGTCGACGATCCGCGTTCCCGATGCCTGCGCCACCCGCAGCGGCTCGAGCGCAATGACCAGCCGACAGGCGTCGGCGGTGACGACAGCGGGCAGCAGCGCCGCCGCGAGCTTGCCGGTCGACACGATCACCGCAACCGCGCCGCTGTTGTCGAGGATGTGGCGGTGGTCCGCTTCGGTGTTGGTCGTGTACGCCGGAACCGTTATGGCCCCCGCCGCCATGATCCCGAGGTCGGCGATGCACCATTCGGGCCGGTTCTCGCTGACGAGGACGACGCGGTCGCCGCGTTGGATACCATGTGCCGCCAGCGCCGCCGCGACCTGCGAAACTGCCGCTGCGGTCGCACGCCACGACCGCGACACCCACGCGCTGTCGGTCTTGTGCCACAGAAAGGCGTCATCGCCGTACCGTTCGGCCTGATCCAGAAAGTGGAGGACAAGGTTCGTCGCCGCGTCGGCCCGGTCGGCGAGCGGCGAGGGCGGAGCCGAGGCGAGAGCGGCGCTCACAGCCCGAGCGCGACGCCTTCGCTGCGCGGATCGGCCCCGCCGCGCCAGCCGCCGCGAATGCGCTCGAGGCCGTTCGCCTTCAGACCGAGCGGATATTGCACCGTCATATGCCCCA